>DVKM01000063.1 GCA_018716015.1 Candidatus Enterenecus stercoripullorum
GCCTCCAGCACCGGCTCCTCCCCCAGCACCAGCCCCTGGCGGCGCAGGGTCCGGCTTCGGACAGCCTCCACCTGCTCCTGGGTCATATCCCGGTCCCCGTCCACCAGAGGATTGCGGGCGGGGATATACAACACCCCCGCCGGCTGCACCCGCTGGGGTCCGAAGTGCTCGCCGTGGCGGGTCAGGGCAAAGAGGTAGAGCAGCATCTGAAGCCCCCGGCCATCCTCCACATCGGTGAAGTCAAAGCTCTTTTTCCCCGTCTTATAGTCCACCACCCGCAGGTAGCGCACATCGTCGTTCACCCACTCATCCACCCGGTCCACAAAGCCGGTCAGGCGCAGGGTAACACCGTTGTCCACCTCCACGGCGGGCAGCTCCTTGCCCTGGCCGAAGCCCAGCTCAAACCGGGTTGGGGTGAAGTCGGAGGCGGCCAGCTCCTGCACCACGCTCTGAGTCACCGAGAGCACCGCCCCCTTCATCCGGTCGAAGAGGTAGCGCAGCCGGGCGGTCTCCCCCTCCAGCCCCGCCAGGGCCTCCCGCTCATAGCGGTCCGCCGCCTGGCGGGCCAGGCGCTGGCAGAGTTCAGGGTCCCGGGCCAGGGCCGGTATACCCCCCTGCGCCCCGGCGTCCCGCAGCACCTCCTCCAGCACCGCGTGGGCGAAGGTGCCATAGTCCGAGGGGCGGAATTTGGCGCTCTTGCGGGGCTTGGCCGCCAGGCCGAAACGGAGGAAGTACTGGAAGCGGCAGGAGTGATAGGTATCCAGCCGGGTGGCGGACATGGGCACCACCGGGCCATACAGGGCCCGCACCCCCTGGGGGGACAGGCTGCCCCGACGCCACGCTCCCGCCGCCTCCAGCCGCTCTGCCCGGACGGCGGTCTCCGGGATCTGTTTCAGCATGGCCGTCAAAGCCCCGCTGCGCCCGGCCAGCTCCAGGGCGGGCCGGGGAGCGGCCAGGCGGCTGAGCACCGGGTGGGCCAGGCCCTCTCCCTCCTCCGGGAACAAAGCCTCCAGCCGCTGCCACAAAAAGCAGGGCGTGCGCTCCTGGGCGCAGCTGTCCAGCCGGGCATAGCTCAGGTACAGCCGCCGGGTGGGGACGGCGCACACCTCATATACCGTCGTGAGCTCGTGGGTGAGCTTCTCCTCCTGCCGCAGGCCCAGCTCCACCTCCAGCCCCGCCAGGGCCAGCCGGTCCTGGTCGGAGAACAGGCCGGGCTCCGGAGGGCAGCTGGGAATGGCGGCGCTGTCCATCCCCAGGTAGAACAGCACTGCCGCGTCCTTATTCACCATTCGGGAGGCCTCTCCCACCGTCACCCGGTCCAGGGACACAGGGATGGTGCCCACGTCGTACTGGGACAGCACCAGGGAAAACAGCCGGGAGAACTCCTCCAGCTCCATCTGGGTGTCCGAGAGCAGCAGGGCACACTGCTCCAGCCCCCCCACCAGGATGTCCCACAGCTGGCGGTACTGCCCCGCAGTGTTCAGATCGCCCCGTTCCTCCAGCGCCGCCGCCCGCTCCCCCAGCCGCCGGGGCAGATGGATGTCCTCCAGCAGGTCGTACAGGGTCAGGGCCCAGCCCCGGCCCGTCCTGTCCCTGTTTTTCCGCAGCTTCTCCAAAGGCGCGATGACCCGGCGGCGCAGTCTGTCCAGCCAGGCCACATGGTCCCGCTGCTCCTGGGTAAATTCCAGGCCGTAGCCCTCGGGGTGCATATCCCAGGGCTTCTCCCGCCGCCACTGGCTGCCCCGGAGGTTCCAGGTGAGGGCATAGTTTTCCAGCTCGTCCCGCTCGGCCAGAGTCAGCCCCGTGAGATCGGTCTTCAGATAGCGGAACAGCTCCTCGTAGGGGTAGTCCTCCGCCGCCGCAGCCAGGGCGGCGGTCACCAGGGCCAGCACCGGCTTTTGCAGCACGTCGTCCATCACGCTGTGAAATACCGGGATGCCGTACTGCTCAAACACCCCGCCGATAAGCTCCCCGTAGTCATCCATACTCCGGGCGCACACGATGATGTCCCGGCAGCGCAGTCCCTCCTGCCGCAGCAGGCGCAAAATCTCCGCCGCCGCCCACTCCACCTCCTGCCGTGGGTCGGCGGAGGCCACCCGCTTCACCTCGCACGCCCCCTGCCAGGGCTGGGGCAGAGGGCCGAACAGATGCCGCTCCAAAAAAGCCAGAGAGGGGTGGGTCTGCCGGGGCCGGTCCAACCGCTCCTCCCGGGTGGGGATGCCCTCCTGCCGGGCGCGGCACAGCAGCCGGGCCCCGGCCCGCCGCCCGGGCTGGAATACCTGGGAGGACTCCTCCCCAGCGTCCCCCGTGAGGGCCACCGTCACATCTCCCTGGGCCGCCAGGGCCAGCAGAATGGACTCCTCCTGGGCGGCAAAGTCGGTAAAGCCAAAGACGCAGCTCTGCGCCCCCTGGGCCCAGCCGGTTTCCCTGAGCTGCTGGGCCAGCCGGTCCAGCCGGTCCCTGGGGTCCGCCGCGGCCTGGGCGGCCAGGGCCTGGTAGGCGGCGTAGATGAGCCCGATGTCCCGCCACTTGTCCCCCTGTTGGCCGCCCGCCTGTTCTCCCGCCTGGATGAGCCGCTCCGGCGGTACCTGGCAGGCCCGGCACTCGTCCACCGTGGCCAGCAGCCCGGTGAGGAAGGCGGGCTTTCGGGAAGGGGCACGGTACACCTTCAGTGTATCTGATACCCGGCGCAGGGCGGTGTACATCAACAGCATCCGTCCCCCCGCATCCAGCACGGGGGCCGCGCCGCCCCCCGCCACATCGGTGAGCCGCCCGGCCAGCCGGGTGAGGGAGAGCACCTCGCACCCCCGGGCCCCGGCGTTGCCCAACACCCGGCACATGGCCCGCTCACTCTCGTGGGAGTCGTTTTCCGGCACGATGAGCAGCCGCCGGGCCGCCCCGCTGCGGCCCAGCCGCTCCAACAGCTCCAGGCGTGTGTCCTGCCCCGCCCGGGCGTATAGGATGGTCAACATGGGACATCCCTCCCCGAATCTCATTTCATCTATTGCATTGTACCAGACTTTCCGGCCACGGACAACTGGGATATCCCGAAAACAGGCCGGGGGACAAAGCAACAGCAGCCCCGCCGTTTCCCGGCAAAGCTGCTGTCTTTTACCGCACGCCGTAGGTTTCCCACAGCTGTAGCAGATTCTGAATGGTCAGTTTTTCACCGAAGGCCTCTCGAAACTGGGCGGTCTTCTGCTTTCCTTGGGCCTTGAGTTCCTCCATGCGCCCGGCCAGTTCCCACTGACGTTCCGTCAGGCGCTGGCGGGCAGTTTCGAAAGCGGCCAGCCGCTGGGCCGCCTCCATCTCCCGGCCTTCCGGGATGACCCAGGTCCCCTGGGGACCGGGCTGAGTGATACGGTTCATCTCCAATTATTGTGGATTGATGGTGTAGTTGGGCGCTTCCTTGGTGATATAGATGTCATGGGGGTGAGACTCCCGCAGACCGGCGGCGGTGATCCGGGTGAACCTGGCCTTGGTACGCAGCTCCTCGATGGTGGCGCAGCCGCAGTAGCCCATACCGGCCCGCAGGCCGCCCATCATCTGGTAGATGGTGTCGGACACCGCTCCCTTATAGGGCACCCGGCCCTCCACCCCTTCAGGCACCAGCTTCTTGTTGTTCTGCTGGAAGTAGCGGTCCCGGGAGCCGTTGTTCATAGCCCCCAGAGAGCCCATACCCCGGTAGACCTTGAACTGGCGGCCCTGGTAGACCTCGGTGTCCCCGGGAGACTCCTCGCATCCCGCCAGCAAGGAGCCCAGCATAACCACGTTGCCGCCGGCGGCGATGGCCTTAGCGATGTCGCCGGAGTACTTGACGCCGCCGTCGGCGATGATGGGCACATCGTACTCAGCGGCCACCTGGGCCGCGTCAAACACGGCGGTAATCTGGGGCACGCCGATGCCGGCCACCACCCGGGTGGTGCAGATGGAGCCTGGACCGATGCCCACCTTCACGCAGTCCGCCCCCGCCTTGATCAGGGCCCGGGTTCCCTCCGCAGTGGCCACATTGCCCGCCACCAGCTGCACATCGGGGTACAGGCTCTTGATGCGGGTGACGCAGTCCAGGATGTTGTGGGAGTGTCCGTGGGCGGAGTCCAGGCACAAAACGTCCGCCCCCGCCTCCACCAGGGCGGCCACCCGGTCCAGCACGTCGGCGGTGACGCCGATGGCAGCCCCCACCAGCAGCCGGCCCTTCTCGTCCCGGGCGGAGTTGGGGTAGACCTGGGCCTTGTCGATGTCCTTGATGGTAATGAGGCCCTTTAGGTGGAAGTCCTTGTCCACAATGGGCAGCTTCTCGATCTTGTGTTTGCGCAGGATCTCCCGGGCCTCCTGAAGGGTGGTACCCTCGGGGGCGGTGACCAAGTTGTCCTTGGTCATCACATGGTCGATGAGCTGAGACATATCTGTCTCAAACTTCATATCCCGGTTGGTGATAATGCCGATGAGCTTGCCGTTGTCGCAGATCGGCACGCCGGAAATCCGGTACTTGGCCATCAGCTCGTCCGCCTCGGCCAGGGTGTGGCCGGGGCCCAGCCAGAAGGGATTGGTGATGACGCCGTTTTCACTGCGCTTGACCATGTCCACCTGCTCGGCCTGAGCGCCGATGGACATATTCTTGTGGATGACCCCAATGCCCCCTTCCCGGGCCAGAGCGATGGCCATGCGGGACTCGGTCACCGTATCCATGGCCGCGCTCATCACCGGGATATTCAGGGTGATTTTCCGGGTCAGCCGGGTGTGCAGGTCGATATCCGCCGGCAGCACATTGCTCTCCGCGGGAATCAGCAGCACATCGTCAAAGGTCAGGCCCGTCTTCTCGAACTTGTCTTCAAAGGAAAACTGCGCCATGTTTCCACTCCTCTGTACATCAGATTTTTACTATTTTACGCTCTGCCCCAAATCCTGTCAAGGCGCTCCCACCACAATCTCCGTTTTCGGCACTTTTGCCCACGAGAACTGGGAAATGAGTTGGGCAGGTTCCACACTTTTTCCCTCAGGGTTCAGCCCCGCCAGCCAGGCCAGATAGCCCGTCAGCTCCCGGGGGGTATACTGTCCGCGCAGCGCGGACAGATCCAGATCCCGGTCCCGTTTGGCCAGCCTGCGCCCTGTCTTGTCCACCAGCAGAGGCAGGTGAAAGAACTGGGGCGGCCGGTAGCCCAGCACCCGGTGCAGCCATGCCTGCCGGGGGGCGGAAGGCAACAGGTCATCCCCCCGCACCACATGGTTGATCCCCATCAGGGCGTCGTCTACCACCACTGCCAGCTGGTAGGCCCACACCCCGTCGGACCGGCGCAGGATGAAATCCCCGCAGTCCCGAGGCAGGTACTGGGTATAGGGGCCCAGGTGGCCGTCCACCACCGTCACCCACTCCTCCGGCACCCGCAAGCGCCAGGCCGGTCGCCGGCCCGCCCGCTCCAAGGCCTCCCGCTCCTCCAAGGTGAGGCGGGCGCACCGGCCGTCGTACACCACGCTGCCGTCGGCACGGTGGGGGGCGTTGGCCGCCAGCCGCTCCGCTCTGGAGCAGTAACAGGGGTAGACCAGCCCCATGTCCCGCAGCTTCTCAAAGGCCGCCTCATAATGGGCGCCCCGGTTGGACTGGCACCAGGCCGGCTCCACCCCGCCCTCGTCCCAATCCAGCCCCAACCAGCGCAGATCGTCGGCGATCTGTTCCGCCTTCTCCAGGCTGGTGCGCTGGGGATCCAAGTCCTCGATGCGCAGCGTCATCACGCCCCCCTGGCTGCGCACATCTAGCCAGGCCAGCAAGGCCGCGAACAGATTTCCCAAATGCATGCGCCCGCTGGGGGTAGGGGCAAACCGTCCTTTCACTGCCATGCTTCTCATCCTCCGCCGGAAGGGGCGCTCCAGCCCCATTCATATCAAAATCTTATGATATCATTTCAAATTTTTATTTAAAGTTTTAATTTTTTTGTTGCTATCGCCCAGATTTCCCTGTATCATAAAATATAGCAAAATAGAATATGCGCCGGGTGATCTTCCATCTTCCCGGAGGCGAAAGGAGGCTGCCATTGCACAATCGGTATGATAAGATTTTCCCGCTCACCCTTCTCCTGTCCGCCGCCCTGGCCCTTCTCGGCCTGCTGTTGGACGACCCGGGAAACATTCTGCCCGGGCTATACAGGATCATCACGATGCAGGATCTGCTGATCACCGACTATGTGTACATCGCCGGGCCGGGGGCCGCGCTGATCAACGCCGCCGCCGTCACCATCATCACCGTCTGCCTCATCAAATTTTCCCGCAACCATTTCAATGGGTTTTCCCTGGTGGAAATCGGGCTGATGGCCGGCTTCTCTCTGTTCGGGAAAAACTTTGTCAACATCTGGCCCATCATTTTCGGAACCTGGCTGTACGCCCGCTATCAAAAAGAGCCCTTTTCCAAACACGTCACGGTGGCGCTGCTGGCCACTTCCCTGGCTCCGCTGGTCAGCTACATGGGTCTGGGCAGCATCCACAAGAGCATCCCCCTGGGCGTTTTCTCCGGCATTGTGGTGGGCTTTCTCCTGCCCTCCCTGTCCGCCTATACCTATAAGGTGCAAAACGGCATGAATCTCTACAACATGGGGTTTGCCTGCGGCCTGCTGGCCATGATGATCGTCCCCATCCTCACCGCCTTCGGGGACACGCCGGACTCCGCCCTCTATTGGGCCCAGGGCTATAACCTCCCCTTCGGACTGGCCATCGGGGGCCTCTGCCTTGCCTTGATCATGCTGGGGCTCACTGCCACCGGAGTGCCCGCCTGGGCCGTCTGGGCCGGCTACCGCCGGCTGCTGCATACCACAGGCCGATCTCCCAGCGACTACCTGCGCATGTTCGGCCCGGGCCCGGTGCTGGTCAATACCGGTGTCAACGGCATCGCCGGCATTCTCTATATCCTGATTGTGGGGGGGAGCCTCAACGGCCCCACTCTGGGCGGCATTTTCACCATCATGGGCTTTTCCGCCTTTGGCAAACATCTGTGTAATATTGTCCCTGTGATGATTGGCGTCGCCCTGGGCGCCTATGGCATGCATCAGACGCCGGACTACCCCTCCCTCCAGCTGGCAGGGCTGTTCGGCACCACCCTGGCCCCCATTGCCGGGCACTTTGGATGGCCCTACGGCATCCTGGCCGGCTTTATCCACTCGGCCCTGGTCTTGCAGACAGGCGGGCCTGTGGCAGGGCTGAACCTGTATAACAACGGCTTTTCCGGCGGCCTGATCGCCATGGTGTTCTACCCCATCGTCACCGCCATCGGCAAGCATCGCCGCCCCTCCCTCCAAGACGAGGAGTACTATGACCTGCTCTCTGAGGACGCCCCCATCAATCCTCCCCTTCAGCCCACCGGCCAGGCGGAGGACAGCCAGCAAGAGAAAGAGCCCAGCGGCGCACAGAACGCCGCGGCGGACCAGGAGTGAGCCGATTGCCGCAGCGACCCTTCCCTGCGGGCGGCAATCCCATATTTGTAAGAGCAGCCAGCCCGCCGGAACGGTTCCAGCGGGCTGGCTGTCCCTTGTCAGAGTTTGCTCTTGGCCTGGTATGCCTCTCCCCAATTCCACATCGCGTCCAGGATGGGCTTCAGGCTTTTCCCCAGCTCCGTCAGGGTGTATTCCACCCGGGGCGGCACCTCCGGGTACACCGTGCGGGTGAGCAGGCCGCTGGCCTCCATCTCCCGCAGCTGGGCGGTGAGCACCTTTTGGCTCACGCTCCCAATGGATCTTTTCAGTTCGCCAAACCGCTTTGTCCCCGGCATGAGATCTCTCAGAATCAGCACCTTCCACTTATCGCTGATCAACGTCAGGGTGGTCTCCACCGGACAGGCTGGAAGCTCTTTTGCAGCAGCCGTCATGGGTATATCCCTCCAAATCCCATTGTTTCCATTTAGACTGTACCCCATTATTTTACTGTACCACTCAGACTGCGTCAAGGCAGAAAAACCGCCCCCTGAAAAATTTTTTTCGCACATGGGGCATCCCGCAATCCCTAAAACGGCCAAATGGTTTCCTCCTGGTAACCGGGTAATTGTTACCTCCTGGTACCCAGGGCACAATATTGTGCGTACTTTTCAAGGCAATTTTCCTGATGTATGATGCAGCCACAGGAACGGGAACACCCTGTACAGCTCATTTTCAGGAGGAAACGAACATGACAAACCTTGAGAAAGCCATTGCCCTGATCAACACCTTCGCCTCCGGCGATACCGAAACGGCGGCCAGTCTGCTGGCCGAGGGGTACATCCAGCACAATCTCGCCTACGGCACCGGCCGGGACGCCTTTGTGGGCTCCGTGGCCTACCTGGCCTCCGCCCCGGTGAAAACCACTGTCCACAATATCCGGGCCTTTGAGGACGGGGACAAGGTCTTCCTGCACACGGTCTATAACTTTGCCGGGTCCGGCGAGCAGGTGGCCTTTGACATTTTCCGCTTTGGCCGGGACGGCAAAATCGCCGAGCACTGGGATAACCTGGCGGACAAGGCGGACCCTAACCCCTCCGGCCGGACCCAGGTCGACGGAGCCACGGAGCCCACCGACCTGGGCAAGACCGAGGAGAACCGGGAGCTGGTGAAACACTTCCTGTATGACGTGATGCAGGGCCATAACCCGGACAAGACCACCGGGTATTTTGAGGGGGACGCCTACCTTCAGCACAATACCGGCATCGCCGATGGGCTGTCCGGACTGGGCTCCGCGCTGGCAGCGCTGGCCCAGCAGGGCATACAGATGATTTACACCACTACCCATCAGGTGCTGGCCCAGGGCGATTTTGTGCTGGCGGTGAGCGAGGGCACCTTCGGCGGCGCGCCCACCAGCTACTATGATCTATGGCGGGTGGAGAACGGCAAAATCGCCGAGCACTGGGATGTGATGGAGACCATTGCCGAGCCCTCCACCTGGCAGAACAGCAACGGAAAGTTCTGACATTCAGGCCTGTCCGGGCCCTGCCCGTTACCGTCAGGGAACCCCGCATTTCCCTCTGGCAGGGCGACATCACCCGGCTGAAGGCGGACGACATCGTCAATGCCGCCAATTCCGCCCTGCTGGGCTGCTGTCCCCTGCCACGGCTGCATCGGCAACCCGATCCTGAGCTGAATCACACCCCATTTTATAACATCGCACAGGGCAAGTGCCTCTTTGTCGCTCCGGGGTTTGGGGGGCGCATCAAGGAGATCCGCGCTCCGCTGGGGCTTTCCCAACAGAAATATGCCGATCTGCTGGGTGTTGGACGATGCGTGGTCAGCGTCTGGGAAATCGAGCAGCACAGGCCGTCCAGAAAAAACTATTTAAAAATTATGGAGAGCAGAGCTTCCATAGGAAGGAGCCCACGGCAATGACACATGAGGAACAACGGATCTATTTGATCCAGGAGCTGCTGGCGGAGGATGCCAGGTATCACAATATTTCCATCCCGTCCGATGAGCAGGGGCAAAAAGACTTGCTGCGCAGCTTGATGAATGTCCGCATGCCAAAGCCGATCAGCAGCAACTTTCTTGCAATACAGGATGCGTACCTGCAAGAGGAGCGGGATATCCGGGGCGTCACAGATAGTGAGATGCTACCGTCCATTCCTGGGGACCCACGGATTGTATTGTGGCAGGGGGACATCACCACCTTAAAAGTAGATACTATCGTCAATGCCGCAAACAGTGCTATGCTGGGCTGCTTCCACCCCCTCCACTCCTGCATCGACAACATCATCGGCACGATGAGCGGCACCCAATTGCGGCTCTATTGCTACGATATCATGCGCAAGCAGGGGCACGAGGAGCCCACAGGGCAGGCAAAGATTACACCGGCGTTCAATCTGCCCAGCAAGTATATCCTGCACACCGTGGGGCCGATCATCCGCGGCGCTGTCCGAAGGCAGGATTGCGACGCCCTCGCCTCCTGCTATCGCGCCTGCCTGGAACTGGCCGTGGAGAGCTGCTGCAAGAGCATTGCCTTCTGCTGCATTTCCACCGGGGCGTTTCGGTTCCCTCATGAAAAGGCTGCGAAAATTGCAGTCCAAACGGTGACGGACTTCCTGAATACCCAGAAACCGGACATTCGGATAATTTTCAATGTGTTTAAGGATGCAGATCTTTTGATTTATCAGAAACTCCTGGGGGGCATCAAAATGTTGAACACAGTAACGGGAGCCACGCAGAAGCAGGCCGAGTTCCAGGAGGAACTGCGGCAGGCCGTTGAGGAGGCGTCCGCCGTCCTCATCGGCGCCGGGGCAGGCCTGTCCACCGCCGCCGGCTTCACCTACGGCGGGGAGCGCTTCCGCCGCTACTTTGCCGACTTTGAGCGGAAATACGGCTTTCACGACATGTATTCCGGGGGCTTCTACCCCTTTGACACCCTGGAGGAGTTTTGGGCTTACTGGAGCCGGCAGATCTTCCTCAACCGGTACACCCCCGCCCCCAAACCGGTGTACCAGAACCTACTGGAGCTGATACGGAACAAGGACTATTTCGTGCTCACCACCAACGTGGACCACCAGTTCCAGAAGGCGGGCTTTGACAAACACCGGCTGTTCTACACCCAGGGGGACTACGGTCTATGGCAGTGCTCCCGGCCCTGCCACGACGCCACCTACGACAACGAGGACGTGGTTCGCCAAATGGTGGAGGCCCAGGGATACCGTATCATCGAGGGCGATCTGGAGCTGTCTGACGGCGCTGTCCCCAAGATGGTGGTTCCCACCCAGCTGGTCCCCCGCTGCCCTAAGTGCGGCCGGCCCATGACCACTAACCTGCGGGTGGACAACACCTTTGTTCAGGACGACGGCTGGTACGCCGCCGCCCGGCGATATGATCAGTTTATCCGCCGCCACCGGAAGGGGCCTGTCCTCTACCTGGAGCTGGGGGTGGGGATGAACACCCCAGGCATCGTCAAGTTCCCCTTCTGGCAGATGACTGCCCGGAATCCCCAGGCCAAGTATGTCTGTGTCAATCAGGGGCAGTCCCATGCGCCCAGGGAGATTGCTGACCGCAGCCTTTGCCTGGATGTGGATCTTGCGCAGATGCTGGCGAAGTAAGGGGTTGCATATTTGCATCTGAATCCTTGCTCCTAATACAACGAGAGCGCAAGGAGGAATGTAAAGGGAGAAACCGAAAGTTCAAACTCTACCTCTTTCTCAGCTGCTGAATCCGGTCCGCCAATGTCATGACCGTTCGCTCCTTTCCTTTTGGATGGCACCAGCATAGCAGAACAGCCGGTTGCCATGCCACCAACCTCGCCTGGAAGGTTGTCAACGGTTGGTTGCAGGACAAGTTTTCTCGCAAAAACAGCCCTATCCGCGCACGGATAGGGCTGTTTCAGCTTTTGTTACCGCTTGTTGAAAATCTTGAAAATATCGTCGAAGGGGTCGGTGTCCGGCTCGTCCTTCCCATTCTCGTCCAAGGGCGTGGGAGGCGCCACGCCGCCCACCCCCTCAGGCACGCAGTCGGGCTTGTCCTCCTTCTCCGGCTTGCCGGGCACGGGGTTGGCCACCTCGCCGAAGCCGGTGGCGATGACGGTGACCCGCAGTTCGTCCTCCAGCTCCTCGTCGAAGGCCGCGCCCATCATGAACAGCGCGTCGGGATCGGCCACGTCCTTGACCATCTCCGCGGCCTTCTCCACTTCCTCCAGCCCCATATCCATGGGGCCGGTGATGTTGACGATGATACCCCGGGCCCCGTCGATGGAGGTCTCCAGCAGGGGGCTGTTGATGGCGATGCGGGTGGCCTCCTCCGCCTTGTTCTTACCGGCGGCGCGGCCCACGCCCATGTGGGCCAGCCCCGCATCCTTCATCACCGCGGTGACATCGGCAAAGTCCAGGTTGATGAGCCCTGTGGTGGTGATCAAATCGGAGATAGACTGCACCGCCTGGCGCAGCACATCGTCGGCAATGGCAAAGGCGTTGGCAAAGGTGATCTTCTCGTCGGTGGCGTACTGCAGCCGGTCGTTGGGGATGATGACCAGGGAGTCCACCTTCTGGCGCAGTTCCTCAATGCCCTTGAGGGCCTGCTCCATGCGCCGGCGGCCCTCGAAATTGAAGGGCTTGGTGACCACTCCCACGGTGAGGATGCCCTTCTCCTTGGCGATCTCGGCCACCACCGGTGCGGCTCCCGTACCGGTGCCGCCCCCCATGCCGGCAGTGACAAAGAGCATATCGGTGCCGTCCAGCAGGGCGGCGATCTGCTCCTTGCTCTCCTTGGCGGACTCCCGCCCCACTTCAGGATTGGCGCCGGCGCCCTTGCCCGCGGTGAGTTTCTCACCGATGGCCAGCTTTTGGGTGGCCTGGGATGCGTTCAGGCACTGGCGGTCGGTATTTACCGCGATGAACTCCACACCCTGCATACCGGAGCGCACCATGCGGTTGACCACGTTGTTGCCGCCGCCGCCTATTCCAATCACCTTCAAAACATCCCCGTTCCCGGTGTTGGCATCCATCACAAACGCCATAAAAAGCCCTCCTGTGTCTAAGCATGTAAATCGTCGAAAAAACAAGCGCTGGTAACGCCCGAAAAGGTTGCAAACTACATCTTGTATTATTGTATCTTTTTTTCTCCACGGGGTCAATAGCGAAATCATGATTTTTACCAAAGATCACGCAAAAAAGCCGCCCCGGTCAGAGCAATTGCCCGTCCGGCGCACCCTTGCCCGCGCGCCGCCCTACTTTCCCCCGGTGAGCCCGCCCGGCAAAAGGCCCCGGCCTTGTGGCGGCCAGGGCCTCATTCCCCGTCGTGATCGGGCCGGAAATAAGCCCGGCCGTCCTGAACCGTGAGGTCAAAGGTCCCAGGCACGTTCTCCGGCAGTTCCTCGCTGGAGATCGCCGCCTGGAGCAGGGTCAGGTACTCGCTGTAATCCGTCCTTCTGGGCAGCTTTACCTGATAGATGCCGTAATTCAGGGTGATGGAGGCCGCCGCAGTGCAGTCCAGGGCGGTGCAATCGGCCAGCATCCCCCGGCCGGCCAGCTGCGTCAACAGCGCCAGTACATAGCTCAGGGTGGTTTCCTCCTCCTGGGCCACCTGTACCGAGGCGCTGAGGATGGGGTCCTGGGCGGTCAGCCCTGTAATGGTCATCACCTGGCCCGGATCGGACACCCGCTCCAGCAGCTTGCCCTGCTCGGCCAAGTACCACCAGTTGCTGCCATCCGAAATCGCCGCGGCGGCCGTGTGCTCCGTCACTGTGATCAGCACTCTGTCGGGCAGCAGCCGGTCGATAGCCACCGAGCGCACATAGGGCAGTCTGGCGATGATATTGCCCGCCACCCGGCTTTTGGACAGGGCGATGAGGTTGTCGCCCGTGCGGATTCCAGAAGCCTCCACGATCTCTTCCGTACTGTACCGCTCATTGCCCGACACGCTTACGTCGTTGATCCGGAAGAATACCACGCAGGCCACAATCAGGGCAACGGCGACGGCCAGAATCGAGATCACCCGGTACAGCCCGCCAAACCGCCCCCGGCGCCGGCGGCGGGAGCTGTGTCTGCGCTGTCGTGCCATGGGGTATCGCCTCCTCTTTGGTCAAATCATGCCGGAACCCGGTCTCCCGTCTCCCGCCGGACGTCGGCCCCCAGCTGCTGGAGCGTTTCCTCCAGGCATTCATAGCCCCGGTCCACATGGTGCAGCCCGGACAGGACACTGTCCCCCCGGGCACCTAGGGCCGCCACCGCCAGCGCGCCGCCGCCCCGCAGATCTGTCGCCGCCACGGCTGCCCCATGAAGCCGCTCCACCCCCCGCACCAGAGCCGCGCGGCCCCGCACAGTGATGTCCGCGCCCATGCGCAGCAGCTGCGGCACATGACGGTACCGGCTGTCAAACATATTTTCCTCGAACCAGGTGCTGCCCCGGCTGGCACACAGCGCTGCCATCACGGGGGCCTGGGCGTCTGTGGGAAACCCGGGGTACGGGGCGGTATGTATCTCGCTCACCGCCCGCAGCGGGCAGTCCGCCTCTCGAACCAGCTCCACCCGGTCCTCCCAGCTGTTCACCCGGCACCCGGCCTGCTGGAACACCCCTAGTACCGTGGCCAGGTGGCGCCAGTCCACGCCTTTCAGCGCCACATGGCCCCCTGCGGCCGCCACCCCGGACAGAAGGGTCGCCGCCACGATGCGGTCCCCCATTATAGCATAGCGTCCGCCGGACAGGGGCCGGCCGCCCTCCACCGTAATAACGCCGCTGCCCGCTCCCCGTATCCGGGCTCCCAGGGTGTTCAAAAACCGTTGGAGATCCACGATCTCCGGCTCCCGGGCGGCATTGGTGATGGTGGTCCAGCCGCTTGCTCCCACAGCGCACAGCATGGCGTTCTCCGTGGCGCCCACGCTGGGGATGGTCAAATACACCTCGCCCCCCACAGGCCGCCCCCGGCAGCGAATGCCCCCGCTATCCTCCGTCACCTGGCAACCCAGGGCCCGGATGGCGGCCAGGTGCAGGTCGATGGGCCTGGCTCCCAGCTCACACCCCCCCGGATAGGTGAGGTCGGCCTGGCCCGTCCGGGCCAGCAGCGGGCCCAGGAAAATGATGGACGAGCGCATGGAGTGCATCTGCTCCTCTGAAATGAAGCTGTCACAAGCGCCCGACGGGTCCACCGTAATGGTATGTCCCTCCTGGCAAACCTGGCAGCCCAGATGCCGCAGAATGCCCAGCGCCGCCGTCACGTCGGTCAGCCGCGGACAGTTGAAAAGCTCCACCGGCCCGCCCGCCAGCAGGCAGGCCGCCAGAATGGGCAGCACGCTGTTCTTGGCCCCCTGGACGGTGAGCTCTCCCTCCAACGGCTTTCCCCCGCGGATGTGCAGTACGCTCATGGTAAAGCCTCCCCACATGGATGAAATCGCTCCATCCTATGCGAAAAAGGCAGGCTGCGTTCCTTCTCCGCCACGGCCCCGGACCCGCTCACCCTTTCAGGATCCCGGTGAGGGCCTGATAGATGTCCTGGGCTGCGTGAGGGGCGGACAGCTCCTTCAGGGCCCGGCCCATGGCCGAGCGGCGGCTGCCGTCGGAGAGCAGCTCCAGGGCCGTGTGGTACAGCTTTTCCCCCGTGCAGTCCTTCTCCTCGATGAGCACCGCACCCCCCCGGTCGGAGAGTACCTTGGCGTTTTTATATTGGTGGTTGGCCGCCACAAAGGGGGAGGGCACCAGAATGGCCGGCTTACCCAGGGCAGTGAGCTCGCCCAGGGTGGACGCCCCCGCCCGGCAGATCGCCAGGTCAGAGGCGGCCATCACCACCGGCATATCGTCGATGTAGGGCCGTACCTCGCTGTCGGTCACCGCCACGCCCCGGCGCGCCAGCTCCTCCTTCATGTCCTCATAGTCCCGGCCCGCAGCATGGATATAGTGAAACCGGCGTCCCTCCGACGCCCACAGTTCCACCAAATCCACCGTATGGGCGCTCATATGGCCCGCCCCCTGTGAGCCCCAGAAGGACACTACCAGGGGCTGGCTGTCTGGCAGGCCCAGCACCTGCCGGGCCTGGGCGCGGTCCAAGGTGAAGAACTCCCCCCGCACCGGGGTACCCGTCACCTCCACCCGCTTGGCCTTCTGATAATAGCCCGCCGCCTCGGGAAAGCCCACCATCACCAGATCCACCTTGTCCGCCAGGGCCCGGGTGGTCAGGCCGGGGTAGACATTGGACTCGTGGATGGCGGTGGGAATGCCCAACCTGGCCGCCTCCCGCACTGCCGGGAAGGAGGCGTAGCCTCCGGTGCCCACCACCAGGTCGGGCCGGAAAGCGCGCAGGATGGAGGCCGCCTGCCGCCTGCCGATGGGCACCATAACGGCGCTTTTCACGTTGTGGCGCAGCACCTTCCAGCTCAAAGAACGCTCGAAGGTGGACACCTTCACCGTCTGGATGGGATAGCCCGCCTGGCTCACCAGGCGCTGCTCCATCCCCCGCTCAGCCCCGATGAACAAGATCTCACAGCCGGGATTGCGGGCCTGAAATACCTGGGCCACTGCCAGGGCGGGGTTGATATGCCCTGCCGAACCGCCGCAGGTAAATACCACGCGCATCGCTCTCACGCTCCTACTCCGCCTTTGGGGCCACGATTTGCCGGGACACCCCCAAAATTACGCCCATAGAGGCCAGCTGCACCACCAGGGCAGTGCCGCCATAGCTGAAAAAGGGCAGCGAAATGCCGGTGGTAGGCAGCGCTCCGGTGACCACGCCGATGTTCAGCAGCACCTGGGCTGCGGTCAGGGTGGTCAGCCCCACGATGAGCAGGGTGCCGAACCGGTCCCTGGCATGGAGGGCCAGCCAGTAGCCCCGGATGATGAGCAGGGCAAACAGGGCAATGATCAGGCAGGCCCCCACCAACCCCAGCTCCTCACAGACGATGGCAAAGATAAAGTCATTGTGCTCCTCTGGCAGGAACATATACTTCTGCCGGCTGTTGCCCAGCCCCACCCCCAGCAGACCGCCGGAGCCAATGGCGATCTGGGACTGCCAGAGCTGCCAGCCATCCCCCTTCAGGTCGCTGAGGGGGTTGAGCCAGGCGTCGATGCGGGCGGTCATATACTTTGTTTGGGTGATGAGGAACCACAGCGCGCCCCCCGCCAGAGACCCGGCCCCCAAAAACCAGTACAGCCGGATGCCTGAGGCAAACAGCACCGCTGCGGCGGAAATCAGCACCAGAATCATGCCCGACATATGGGGCTGCTTATACAGCAAGAAGAGCACCACAAGCAGGATCGCCCCGTAGGGCACCAGCTCTAGAAAGCCGATCCGGTCCAGAAATGCGCCGATGCGGCCCACCGGTGTGCGGCGGTTCCACTTCTTCGGTGGCCCCTTCAGTTGGTCGTTTCGTTTGGACAGCCGGGCGGCGAAGAACATGATCACCGAGATTTTTGCCAGCTCCAGCGGCTGGAACCGGATGCCCAGGTTGAGCCAGCGCTGGGCGCCGCCACCAGAGCGGCCCAGAGGGGTGAGCACCAGCACCAGCAGGAGGATGGACACAACAATGGCCGGTACCGACAGCAGCCGCAGCCACTGGTAGTCAATCTTCGTGATGATAAACATGGCCACCAGTCCGATGACCGCAAACGCTAGCTGCCGCATGAAATAGTAGTAGGGATTGCCCCCCGTCTCCCCCTCCAGGTCATAGTAAGCCGAGGCATAGGAGGCGGACAGCAGCATAACCAGCCCAATGATGGTCAATAACAGCACCAAGGCCAGGAAGGGCAGGTCGATGGGCCCCCGGGCCAGCTGCTGCTCGATGGTCAAATCCCGTTTAGCCCTTCTTCTCATAGGTATGGACCTCCTTTCCTGGCAGAGTCTGCCCCGACGGGACAATGGTCAGATTTTACCTGATGGTGAGTTTCCTTCTGCACCGCCTGTTACACGCTGTACCGGTACATAACTCCCACAAAGGCCAGCAGGCAAAAGGCCACAGTAATACCTGTGAACGTGAGTACGATGCGCACCTCGCTCCAGCCCCCCAGTTCCAAATGATGGTGCAGGGGTGCCATGCGGAAGATGCGCTTGCCGTGGGTCAGCTTGAAATAGCCCACCTGCAAAATGTCGCTCAGGGTCTCTACGATGTAGATGACGCCCACCGGCACCAGTACCAGGGGCGCGTCCAGGGCAAAGGCCATGCCGCACACCGCCCCCCCCAAAAACAGAGAGCCGGTATCCCCCATAAACACCTTGGCAGGATAGAAGTTATAGACCAGAAAGCCCAGCAGGCCGCCGGCCAGGGCCCCGGCAAAGACACCCACCGCCCCCTTGTCCCACCAGGCGGACAGCACCGCAAAGAACACCGCCACCGGCAGCGTCACCGAACCGGCCAGGCCGTCCAGACCGTCGGTGAGGTTGACGGCGTTGACGCAGCCCACCACCACGAAGGCGGCGAAGACCAGGTACACCACCCAGGGCAGGCTGACAGACACATTGAGAAAGGGGACATACAAGCTGGGAGAGAGGTGTCCCTCCAAGCGCAGCAGGGCCAAAAAGGCAATGGCCACCGCCAGCTGGAGCAGGAACTTCCACCCGGCAGTCAGCCCCGTGTTCTCCTTCTTTTTGATCTTGGCGTAATCGTCGAGAAAGCCGATGGCGCCGTACAGCAGGGCGAAGGCCAGCACAAACAGGGCCGAGCGGTCCCCGGCTGCAATATCCCGCCAGCCGAATGCCGCCACCGCCACCACGCAGGCCACCATGAACATGATCCCCCCCATGGTGGGCGTGCCCTGCTTGGACATGTGCCAGTTGGGTCCGATCTCCTTGATGGACTGACCTGCCTTCATGGCCCGCAGAGCGGGGATCAGAAACCGGCCCACCACCAGGGAAACCGCAAAAGCCAGTACACCTGCAAAGAGCATTGTCATCGCGATGACCTCCATCCACTCTCTTTTGTCTATTGCCCCCGGGACAGCAGTCCTACCGCCGTCTCCAGCGGCACGCCCACCGCCAGCGCCCCGGCCAAGGCGGCCAGGTGGTCGTACAGCCGGGGCCGGTCCCCCAGGGGGACCCGCACCCTCGTCAGCTCCCGGTCTGTCAGCGCTTCGAACTCCAGCCGGTTCGCCCACAGGCGCACATTCTTGGCCGTCAGGTCGGCCTGGGGCCGTCCGTCAGAATAGGCGTATACCCGGTGGGGCAGGGCGGCGGCCAGTCGGCGCCCCTCCAGATCGTCCAGCCCCACCACCGTCACATCGGTGTAGGGCGCCAAGGCCCAGCGGGCCGCGGCGCACCCGGATAGTTCCCGCCGATCATGGGGCTCAAAATTCTCCACCACCACGGCGCGAAACCGCTTTCCCGCTTCCGCGGCCGCCACGGCCTGGCAGGGGGTGAGCTCCTCCACCGGGCAGCCGGTGAGGACTCTGAGCAGCCCCGCAGTAAGGGTGCCGCCGCCCCCCACCACCGCGATGGGCACAGTCCCGCTATGCGTCCTGGGGCGCATAGTCAATCACATTGCTGGCAAAGCGGACCTCTACCACGGTGCCCATGGAGACCATGGTGCCCGCTTCCATGGATTGGTTCACCGCCATCACAGAGGCATCGGTATAGTCCGACACGCCGGTGGAGCGCAGGAACAGCCCCAGATTTTCCAGCGTCTCTTTCGCCCGGGCAGGGGACATCCCGGACACATTGGGCACCTCCACCTGCTCCTCCGGCGCCTCGTCCCCCAGATACAGGATCACGGTGGACCCGCCGGGAATGGTCACGCCGGCGGCGGGCACCTGGGCGGTCACAATATTTCCCGTACCCACGGTGCGCACGTTCAGCCCCCGGTCCTGCACCAGGCCCTTGGCCACAGTGAGTTCATAGCCGGTGGCCCGGATCATGGTGGTGTCGCTGCTGGCCAGCTCCTGGCTGGTATACTGTTTCTCCATGCCCAGATAGTCCAGAATATCCGCGATGAGCTGGCCCGCCATGGGGGCGGTGATGTTGCCCCCGCTGATATAGGTGCCCGAGGGGGTGTATTGGGACGTGCCGTTGGCCCGCTCTGGCGAGTCATAGGCCAGCAACACCAGCACCTTGGGATTATCCACCGGAGCAAAGCCCATGAAGGAGCAGACTACGTCATTGGTGTCTTCTCCGATCTTCTCCGAGGTGCCCGTCTTCCCGGCGATCTTATATCCCGCCATGTAGGCGTTGTGGCCCGAGCCGTTGGCTACCACGCTCTCCAGCATCCCCCGGAGAATCTCCGAGGTGGTCTCGCTGAGCACCTGGCGCGCTTCTTGCGTCTCACGGTAATACACGGTGCCACCCTCGTTGTCAGTAATGGACTGCACCACATAGGGAGTGAGCAGATGTCCGCCGTTGATGACACTGGCAAAGGCCCGGATCATCTGAATGGGGGTGACGCGGAAGGTCTGGCCAAAGGAGGCCACGGCCACAGACTGGGCCCCGTAAGGGCCTTTGAACTCGTCCTCCGGCCAGAAGTAACTGTCCACTTCGCCGGCTAGGTCGATGCCGGTGGTTTCCATCAGGCCGAAGTCCTCCCAGTACTGCCACATCAGCTCCGCGCCGATCTCCTCGCCGATGTCCATCAGGGCCACATTGCAGGAGTTCTCCAGGGCCTGGGTCACATTTTGATCCCCATGGCCGCGGCGCTGGTGACAGTGGATCGTCCGGCCGCCCACCACCTTGGAGCCGCCGCAGTAATAGTGGTCGTCGGGGTCGATGATACCCTCCTCCAGAGCCATGGCCACCGTGAGAGGCTTGAACACCGAGCCGGGCTCATAGGTAAAGCTTACCGCCTTGTTGAGCAGCTGCTCATTGTAGGCCGCGCTGCGGGCCTCACTGTATTCCTCGCTGTCCTCCCCATACTGCTGGGCCACTGACTCCAGCTCCTCCTGGAGGCTCTGGGTGATGATCTCGGCGTAGTGGTTGGGGTCGAACTCCGGAGAGCTGGCCATGGCCAGGATGGCCCCGGTGGAGGGGTCCATGACGATGCAGAATCCGCCTTCCTTCACATCATAGGTCTCGATGCCCTCGGCCAGGGTCTGCTCGGCCATGGCCTGGATCTTGGAGTCAATGGTCAGGTGAAGATCATATCCATCCTGCCCGTCGAAATATTCCTCATAGCTGGAGAGCAGCTCGCTGCCCAGGCCGGTCTTCCCGGTGACCACCCGGCCGGAGGTGCCGGTGAGCAGGTCCTGATAGGCGGCCTCCAGCCCCTGGGCGCCCACTCGCTCGCCGCCGCTGTTTTCATTCTCGGCGATAAAGCCCAGAATATGGGAGGCGATGGAGGATTGGGGATAGTAGCGCTGGGCGGTCTCCACCAGGTAGAGGATGGAGGACATGCCCATATTCCAGCCGCTTTCCTCCCGGTAACCGGCGATAAATTGGCGCACCTGTTCCGCCTCGCTTTCCTCCAGGTAGGTGGCCAGCTCTTCATAGTAGGAGCCGGTCCGCTCCAGCCGCTTCAGAAAGGTGTCCACATCCTGGTCCAGCAGCTGGGCCAGAAATTCTGCCACGTTCCGCCGGGTCTCGTCCAGGAGGGCCTGCACCTTGTCCTCATCCACCTCACCGGACTCATCCTGGAGTTCGGAGCTATTCTCGGCCAGGTTGTCGACGTTCCGGATCAGGTCTGCCGGGGAGAGAATCAGGTTATAGGTGGTGGCGGACATGGCCAGCACCTCCCCCTGGCTGTCGTAGATGGTGCCCCGGCCGGCGTTCACCGCCACGGACTGGAGCTGCTGGCCGGCAGCCCGCTCCTGCCAGTAGTCATGCTGGGTGATCTGCAGTTTCCACAGCTGGGCCACCATGGGGATGAAGAGCACCACGCCCAGGCACACCATCAGGAAGATGGTGCGCCGGAACAGGCTGCGGTTATTTTTCCCGGCGGAGCGCCGGGGTTTGGAATCCTGTCTGCGCATGATCATGCTCCTTTGAGAAAAGCGGTCCTTCACCGGGTATCACGCTGCGAAGGGGCGTAAGAACCCGGTATCTTCTTACGCCCCCCGTGTATTTCTCGTATTCAATGTCTTTGGCAGTACAGTGTATGACCGTTCTCCTGCCAGTTATGACAGCAGGCCGGAGAAAAACTCCTCCGCCCGCCGGATCAGTCCGGTCAGCCCCTGTTGGGCCGCTTCATAGTAGACCACATTGTCTCCCTGGGACAGGTCCAGATATACCGTCTGGCTGGGGCTTGCCTTCACCATGGAACCGTCCGCGGTCAGCTGCCGCTCGATCTCCGTCAGGTCAAAAACCAGCTCATACTGCGTCTGCAAGGTCTTTTCCTCGTCCTGAAGCTCTGCCAGGGTGGAGCGCAGGTCCACTGTCTCGTCCCGGACCACGGCAAGGCGGGCATTGGTCATCACCACCAACAGCGCGCACACCGCCACAGCCAGAAGGCCGAGGACGGCAAAGGGCGCCACCGCCCCCTGGGGCCGCACCTCTACCTGGGGCCGGGATACCGTCCGGGTACGGGGCTGCACCCTGGGACGGCGGATCCGCTCCGCTTCCCCACCGGCGCGCTGGACTGCCCGGCGGGTCACTTCAGGCTCGGCCTGCGCTTTGTAAGCCACATTGCCGTAGGTGCCGTATCGTCTTGTTCTGCGCTGCGTTGACGCTGCCATGGTGTCTTCGCTCCTTTGAAGTAATTGCACCCGGCGGTCCGGGCATCTATATCTTCTCCGCCACCCGCAGCTTAGCGCTGCGGGCGCGGGGATTTTCCTCCAGCTCGGCCTGCCCGGCCACAATGGGCCGCTTGCCGATCAGCTTCGCCCTGGGCTTCTTGCCGCATACGCACACCGGAAAATCCGGCGGGCAGGTGCAGCCCTTGGCCCACTGGGCAAAGGCCGTTTTTACCAGCCTGTCCTCCAGGGAGTGGAACGAGATGACCGCCAGCCTCCCCTGAGGCCTGAGCAGGTCCAGGGCGCTGTCCAGCATCCGCTCCACCTCGCCCAGCTCGTCGTTCACCGCGATGCGGATGGCCTGGAAGGACCGCTTGGCCGGGTGCTGCTTCTCCCGCTGGGCCCTGCCCGGCATGGCCGCCCGGATCACCTCCACCAGCTGCCCGGTGGTCTCAATGAGGGCCTTGCTTCGCTCCCGGATAATGGCCGCAGCGATGACCCCGGCATACCGTTCCTCCCCGTATTGCCACAAAATCCGTTTCAGCTCCTCCTGGCTCCAGCCGTTGACCACATCATGGGCTGTGAGGGGGGCGGTCTGGTCCATTCTCATGTCCAGGGGGGCGTCCTGCAGGTAGGAAAAGCCCCGGCTGCCGTCGTCCAGCTGGGGAGAGGAAACCCCCAAATCAAAGAGCATTCCGTCCACCGCCGGAATATTCAGCCCTTCCAGGATGGCTGCCACGTCTCCGAAGTTGCCGTGGACCAGGGTGACCTTGTCCAGGAATCCGGCCAGCCGCTGGGCTGCCGCGTCCAGGGCCGCCTGGTCTCGGTCAATGCAGATCAGCCGGCCTGCGGTCAGCCGCCGGGCAATCTCCCGGCTGTGGCCCGCCCGGCCCAGGGTGCCGTCCACATAGACGCCCTCCGGCCGGATGTTCAGCCCCTCCAGGCACTCCTGGAGCAGCACCGGTTTATGGGTGTATTCCATCTCAAATCCCCAGCCCTTCCAGCAGCGCGGAGATGGTCTCGGGATTGAGCTGCTGACGGGTCTTGGCCTTCCAGTTGTCCGCGCTCCAGATCTGGGCCCGGTCGTTGTTGCCGGTGATGACCACGTCCCGGTCGATTTTGGCATAGTCCTTCAGGTAGCCGGGCACCTGGAAGCGCCACTGCTTGTCCGCCTCGCACAGCTGCGCCGAGGCGAAGAACACATCCATGGACGCAGCCTGGGCAGTGGTCAGGCCGGCCACCCGCTCCTGCAGCTTATTCCAGGCGGACATGGGGTAGAGGGTCAGGTTCTCCTTGACCCCCACAGCCAGATAGAAGGTGGAGCCCAACTCCTCCCGGAGCTTGGCGGGGACGATGAGACGGCCGGCGTTATCAATGCTGTGCTCATAGGTGCCGGTCATCCATCATTCCTCCATTCTACTCCAATTGAAGTCTATATTACTCCATTTCACTCCAATCGTAGTTTTAGTATACAGCCTGCTTACCAAAAATGCAAGTACTTTTTTTGGGCAAAACAGCGGCAAATTCCAGTGTTTTTTGCCCTTTTATCACTCAAACACCCGTTCTACTTTTTGTATTTCGCTCGTGCGCAGCTACATTCTTCTGTGCTTTTACCGTGGTATCCACACCATATCTTGTGCCCGCCCAAACTGGGCAAGAAAAAGCGCCGGTACAGATGCCTCTGTACCGGCGTTTCAGATCCCTTCCAGTTTTAAGTCTCGTCCGCCTCCGCGTCGTACATGCGGGGGTTGGCGGAGGATGTGCTCGCTCCGGCAGACCCCATGGCCGCACGAAAGCGGGTGTGTACCTGGCGCATCTCCGTATGGGCGTCGGCCAGCGCCTCTTCCGTGCGGCGCAGCACATCCTCACAGTACTCGTTGGCCGCCCGGCGTACCTGCTTGGCCTTCTCCTCCGCCTGGGCGATGAGTTCGTTGGCCTTTTGCCGGGCCTGGTTCATCACCTGGGCCTCGTTGACCCGCTGGCCGGCCTCCTCCTCCGCCCGCTTACGGATCTCCTCCGCCTCCCGCTTGGCGGCGGCCACATACTCGTTGCGGGCGTTGAGGACCTTTTTGGCCTCGGCCAGCTCCACCGGGAACTGGGCCTTGATGTCCTCGATCAGGTCCAGGGCCTTGTCCCGTTCAATGATGCACTTCTCGCTGCTCAAGGGCGCGTTTTTCGCCTCGTCAATCATATCGAACAGCATGTCCAGCAATTCGTCCACAGCCGTTGCCATCCCTTGTCACATCCTTTCCTGGGTGCCCCTGACCTTTTTCTCCACATCCTCAATGATCTGCCGGGGCACGAAATCAGATAGATCCGACCCATACCGGGCCATCTCTTTGACTACGGTGGAACTCAAATAGGCGTACTTCGGCCTGGTATACAGGAAAATGGTGTCCAGACGGGGGTATAACTTGGTATTGAGCATGGCCATCTGGATCTCCGACTCGTAGTCGGACACCGCCCGCAGCCCCTTCACCAGCACTCTGGCCTGATTGCGCCGGGCATACTCGGCCACCAGCCCATCCCAGCAGTCCACCCGGACATTGGAAATTCCCTCCGTCACCCGGCGCAGCAGTTCTACCCGCTCCTTGGGGTGGAACAGTCCGGTGTGCTTACTGGAGTTCACACTTACGCACACGATCAGCTCGTCAAACATGGCGGCGGCCCGTTTGATGATGTCCAGATGGCCCAGGGTAACCGGGTCAAAGCTGCCGGGATAAATCGCTCGTTTCATGGCCTCACACGCTCCTGCGGTACAGGGTCAGCTTGATCTTCCCATACCGGTAGTCCCTGCCCTTCTCATAGGGCGCGGGCAGCTCCGGCAGCAGGCGGTCCACCGGACTTTCGCAGACTATTATACCATTTCCCGTCACAATGTCAATTGCCGCGATTTGTTCCAGCGCCCGCTCCAGATTCCCGGACGCGTAGGGCGGGTCCAGGAAGATCAGCCCATACTTTTCCCCCGCCCCGGCCAGGAAGGCGGCAAAGTCCTTCTGATGGAAGGCCGCCCGGGCCGTCAAAGCGCAGGCGTCCACGTTAGAGCGGATGATTTTCATGGCCGCCGGGGCGCTGTCCACAAAATCGCAGAAGGCCGCACCCCGGCTGAGGGCCTCGATGCCCAGCTGACCGGTGCCGGCAAACAGATCCAACACCCGCCGGCCCTCAATGTCGAACTGGATGGCGTTGAACATCCCCTCTTTCACCCGGTCGGTGGTGGGGCGGGTGTCCAGCCCGGGCAGTTCTCTTAGCCGTTTTCCCCGTGCGCTTCCTGTGATGACCCGCATGGCTCGTCCTCCCTCGTTGCGTGAAAATGACCGTATACCGCCTGGGCGGCGTTCCTGGGCACCACCTCGGCCAAGGCCTCCAAAGACGCCTGACGCACCGCCCGGACGCTCTTAAAGTGCTTGAGCAACGCCGCCTTCCGGGTGCGGCCCACCCCGGGAATGCCGTCCAGGGCGGAACCCTTCAGATGACCTGCCTGCTGCTGGCGGTGAAACTCGATGGCAAAGCGGTGGGTCTCCTCCTGAATGCGGCCTACCAAGGCAAACAGCGCCTGGTTCTGCCTTAGGCCGATCTCTCTGCCGTCCGCCGCCTCCAGGGCCCGGGTGCGGTGCCGGTCGTCCTTCACCATGCCGTAGGCGGGCACGTGGACGCCCACCTCGTCCATGGCGGCCATGGCCGCCTTCACCTGGCCTGCCCCGCCGTCAATGAGCAGCAGGTCGGGCAGGTCGCCGAATTTCTCATCCCCGTCCAGGTACCGCTGGAACCGGCGGCGCACCACCTGGCTCATGGAGGCGTAGTCGTCGGCGTGGGGCATGTCCTTCAGTTTGAAATGGCGGTAATCCCGCTTCAAGGGCTTGCCGTCGATGTGCACCGTCATGGAAGCCACGATGTCCGAGCTGCCCGTGTTGGAGATGTCGAAGGCCTCGATGCGGTGGGGGGGCTGGGACAGGCCCAGCAGGTTTCCCAGGGCCTCGGTGAGCTTGGAGCGGCGCTCCTCGGCGGTGGTGGCCCGGATGGTCTCCTCCCGGGCGTTCTCGTTGGCCATGCGCACCAGGTCCATCTTAGCTCCCCGCTGGGGGGTGAGCACCTCTACCTTGCGTCCCACCGCCTGGGTCAGCATCCGGGCCAGCTCAGCCCGCTCGTCGATGTCGCAGGGCAGCAGGATCTGTTTGGGCAGGCTGCCCCGGCCGCCGTAATACTGGGCCGTCAGGGTAGCCACGGTGGCCTGCTCGTCCTCCATAGGCACGGGCAGCAGCTCCCAGTCCTTGGCCGCCAGTTCTCCGCCCATATAGTGCAGTACCACAAAGCAGCTCTTGGCCTCCCCCCGCCAGTAGCCCACCACGTCGGTGTCCGCCAGGGAGCCGGCCACCGCCTTCTGCCGTTTAGATAGCAGCTGGATAGACCGGATGCGGTCCCGCAGCTGGGCGGCCCGCTCGAAGTTCAGCGCCTCGGCGGCCTGCTCCATCTCCGCCGTCAGTTCGTCCACCACATCGTCCAGCTTGCCCTCCAGCAGGCGCACCGCCTGGTCGATGGAGCGGCGGTACTGGCTCTGGTCCATCTCGGGGCGGCAGTAGCCCTCGCACACCCCCATGTGGTAATTCAGGCAGGGCCGCTCCTTGCCGATGTCCCGGGGAAATTTTCGGTGGCAGGAGGGCAGGCGCAGGGCCTGGCGCAAAGCGTCGATGATCCCCTGGCTGGCCCCCAGGCTGCCGTAGGGGCCAAAGTACCGGGCCCCGTCCTCCGCCGCTTTGGTGGCCAGGGAAAACCGGGGGTACTCCTCCCCCACGCTCAGGCGGATATAGGGATACCCCTTGGAGTCCTTCAGCAGAATATTGTACCGGGGCATGTGCCGCTTGATAAGGGCGCACTCCAGCACCAGGGCCTCAAATTCGGACTGAACCACAATGACGTCGAAGTGGTCGATCTGGGACACCATGGCCCGGGTTTTGGCGTTGTGCCGGGACTGATCCTGAAAGTATTGGCTCACCCGGTTTTTCAGCGCCTTTGCCTTGCCCACATAAATCACCTGGCTCTGAGCGTTCTGCATGATATACACCCCGGGTTTGAGGGGCAGGGCGTGGGCTTTGTCCCGCAACTCTTCAAAGGTCATGGTGGTTCCCTCCTCTTTCAAGGTGTTTTCTGGGGTGTGCCCCCAAGCCCAGAAGGGCTGAGGTCGCCGGGTCTCGTCCCGGCATGCTTTCCGGTGTCACGCTGCGGCGGCTGCGCGGCGCGGCTCTAAGCCCTGCGACTATGCCAAAACCCATCCGGCCCTTTGGGCCTCCTTAGGCTTTTGGCTCCGCTCGGGTCTTAGCCCGCTGCTCCCCACGCCTCCGCGCTTCTATGAAAAAAAGCGCCGCTTCCGCGGCGCTTTTCAGCGGGTTCGCTTTTTATTCAGAAAAATCAGAGTTGATCAGTTCCACCAGGGCGTTCACCGCAGCCTCCTCGTCGGGGCCGTCGGCGATCAGGTTGATGGTAGTCCCTTTCACAATGCCCAGGGAGAGGACGCCCAGCAGGCTCTTGGCGTTGACGCGGCGTTCATCCTTTTCCACCCAGACAGAGCTCTTAAACTCATTGGCCTTCTGAATGAAGAAAGTGGCGGGACGGGCGTGCAGGCCAACCTGGTTATTGACAACGGTTTCTTTCATGAACATGAACGATTCCCTCCATCACAAATCTCGGCTTGGGGTACCGCGCTGCCACGCATATCCCCGAAACTTCACACTGATAGCATATCAAATTTACCACTTATCGTCAACAGCATTTTACACAAATCGTAGCCGGGCCTTTCTACAAAAGCATGAGGCATTTATCTGGTATGAGCCGCTTTCCCACATGGTTTTCGTCACTTCAGTGTAACCACCGTCACGCCGTCCTCCCCCTCA
The DNA here is from genome assembly GCA_018716015.1 of Candidatus Enterenecus stercoripullorum. Classification (GTDB taxonomy): domain Bacteria; phylum Bacillota; class Clostridia; order Oscillospirales; family Oscillospiraceae; genus Enterenecus; species Enterenecus stercoripullorum. The sequence goes on from DVKM01000063.1 coordinate 27,872, forward strand.
CCGTAAGCGCCGGGACGGAAGCTTTTGACATACCGGCTGCGCTTGAGGTGCTCCCGCACCGCTTTTCGCAGCGCCCCGGTGCCCTTGCCGTGGATGATGGTCACCGTCTCCAACTTGCCCATCAACGCGTTGTCCAAGAACAGGTCCACCGCCCCCAGGGCCTCGTCCGCCATCATCCCCCGCAGATCCAGCTCCGCCTTGGCGGCGCTGGCGCGAAACGCGTGCTTCACCGAGGCGGTCTGGCGCTGTTTGCCCTTCTGGCTCTGCTTTTTTCGGGCCGTCACATCCTCCAGCACCCGCACCTCCTCCTGCTTGGCCTTGAGCTTGAGGATGCCCGCCTGGAGCTGGAGGGTGCCGTCCTTGTTGACCCCAACCACCTCTGCCTGGGTGCCGGTTTTCAAAAGCTCCACCGTGTCGCCAACCACTGCGTCCCGGGTGGGGGGCGGCGGGGGCAGGTCCTCTTTCCTGCCGCCCAGGGCTTCCTCCGCCTGGTTGAGCCGGTGGCGCAGGCCGGAGCGCTGCTCGTTGTCGTCCACCCACTCCCTGGCCTGCTCCTGGCGGCGGCGCATCTCGTTGAGCTCCTTGAAGGTCTGGTCGGCGGTGTCCCGGGCCTTCTGGAGGATGGCCCGGGCCTCCGCCTGGGCCTTTTCGGTGGCGCGCCGGCGCTCCTCCTCGATCCGGGCGCGGTACTCCTCCGCCTGGGCCCGGTCCCGCTCCGTCTCCCGGCGCAGCCGCTCGGCCTCCTCCCGCTCCTTCTCCATGGCCTGGCGCTGGACCTCCAGCTGGGACAGCACATCCTCAAAGCGGACATTCTCCGCGTCAATGCGATCGGCAGCCTTCCGGATGATATAGTCGGGCAGCCCCAGCCGGCGGGAGATGGCAAAGGCGTTGGACTTACCCGGCACACCGATGAGCACCCGGTAGGTGGGGGCCAGAGTCTCCACGTCAAACTCGCAGGAGGCGTTTTCCACCCCGGGCGTGGACATGGCATACACTTTCAGTTCGGCATAGTGGGTGGTGGCGGCCACCAGGGCCCCCATGGCCCGGGTGGAGTCGATGATGGCGGCGGCCAGGGCCGCCCCCTCCACCGGGTCGGTGCCCGCCCCCAGCTCGTCAAAGAGGATCAGGCTCCGGTCGTCCGCCTGCTCCAAAATGGCCACAATATTTACCATGTGGGAGGAGAAGGTGGACAGGGACTGGTCGATGGACTGCTCGTCGCCGATATCCGCCAGCACCGCCGAGCACACCCGAATAACCGAGCCGTCACCGGTGGGGATGTGCAGGCCGCACTGGGCCATGAGGGTCAGAAGGCCCAGGGTTTTCAGGGTGACGGTCTTGCCGCCGGTGTTAGGGCCCGTAATCACCAGGGTGTCAAAGTCGCCCCCCAGGTACAGGTCATTGCGTACCGCGGTTTTGGGGTCCAGCAGGGGGTGCCGGGCCATTCGCAGCTGGATGCAGTCCCCCAGGGCAGGCTCCATCCCCTCCATGAGGGAAGACAGCTTGGCCCGGGCGAAGATCACATCCAGGGCGACGAGGGTGCGGTAGTCCTCCTCAATGGTCTCACCCACGTTGGCGCAGTCGGCGCTCAGCTCGGCCAGAATGCGCTCAATCTCCTTCTGCTCCTTGCGTTCCAGTTCCTTGAGCTCGTTGTTGGCGTTGACCACTCCCATGGGCTCGATGAAAAAGGTGGAGCCCGAGCCGGACACGTCGTGGACCAGGCCGGGGATGTCGTTTTTGTGCTCGCTCTTCACCGGCACCACGTACCGGCCCCCCCGCATGGTGATGATGGACTCCCGCAGGTATTTGGACTGGTTGGAAGAGATGAGACGGCTGAGCACATCCCGCACCTTGCCCGCCGCCGCGCGCATATGCCGGCGGATATCCGCCAGCTCGGGGGAGGCGGCGTCGGCGATCTCCTCCTCGCTGAGGATGGCCCCGGTGATCTTGTCCTCCAAAAAGCGGTTGGGGGTGAGGGACTGGAAATACCCGTCCAGCACCGTTTGGGCGGCGGATTCCCCTGTGCCGTACTCCCGCACCGACCGGGCGCAGCGCAGCACCTGGGCAATGTCCAGCAGCTCCCGGGTGTTCAGGCTGCCCCCCCGATCTGCCCGCTGAAGGGCGGCGGCCACCGGGCGCACTCCAGAAAAGCCGGGGCTGCCCCCCTTCACCAGCATGGTAAAGGCCGCCGAGGTCTGGCTTTGCAGCCGCTGTACCTCAGCGCGATCCACACTGGGCTGGGTCTTCAGGCACAGTTCCTTGCCCTCCTGGGTCACCGCCTCCTGGGCCAGCATGGCCAGCACCCGGGGCAGCTCCAGGGTATGAATGGATTTTTCAAACAGTTCCGTCATGGCGTTTCTCCCGTGTTGTCATCGTGTTCACGCTTCCGCCGTCGCCAGCGTTATAGCGTTTTATAGAAGTCCAAGGTGCGGAAGCCCCGCTCCAGCTGGGTGATGAGGTAGGCCTCGGAAGCGGCGGACAGCCGCTCTAAGGATCTATCATCCACCTGAAAGGAGAACAGCCGCTTGGGGCTGCCCGTCACAATATGCCGCAGAGCGGCCAGGGCGGCGGGGGTCAGGGGCATGGCGGTCCCCTCCCCTGCCCCGCCCCGGCAGGCCTCACAGCAGACCACCCCCTGGCTGAGCTGGAGATAGGGCCCCTCCGGGTCGGGCCTTCCGCACACGGCGCACCCCTCCGTCATGGGCTCGTACCCCGCCAGAGCCATGGCCTTCCACTCGAAGGCGGTCTTGACCTGCTTTTGGGGCAGGTCCATCTGATCCAGGGCGTGCAGGCAGTTGAGGATGAGGGACAGCAGTTCCGGCTCCGGCTGCCCCTCCTCCGCCAGAAGCTCGGTGACTTCGGCAAAATAGCTGGCCAGGGCTAACCTTTCCAAATCGGAGCGCACCGCGTCAAACCGCCGCTGGGTGGCCGCCTCCTTGACGGCCCAGCGGCCCCGGTATTCATACAGGGCCATTTCAGACCATACCAGCAGCTGGCAGGGGGCGGCGATGGCGCTGCCCTTCTTCCGGCACCCCCGGGCGGACACGGTCAGCTTGCCCTCGTCGGCGGTGAGCACGGTGAGGATCTTATCCGATTCCTTGTAGTTTACTTCCCTCAGAACGAGGGCGTTGGTGGTCAGGTGCATATGTAGCCCTTCCTATCCCTAAGTATTCCGTACTATCCGCCGGGACAGGCGGGCCGTATAACCCGCCTGTCCATCTTCTTTTATACGGCACCGGGCCAGGACGGCTCCTCCTCTTCCACTGAGGCTGCCGCCAGCGCCGCCACCGCCTCTTTTTCTCTCTCCCGGCTCAGCAGCCAGGCCTGGGGCAGGCCGGTGGCCCAAAACAGCGCCCAGTATCCCTCCATCCCCGCACCTCCTGATGTCTGATACGGTTAGGTTGGCTCTTGGCTTTTCCAATTATGAGCGGCAAATTTTGTGGGCCGGCGTCTGTCAGTCCTCTGTGTATCCGAAATTCTGCACGGCTCCCAGGTCATCCCGCCAGTTTTCCTTTACCTTCACCCAGGTCTCCAGGTACACCTTGGCCCCCATAAAGGCCTCCATGTCCTCCCGGGCCTGGGTGGAGATCTTCTTGAGCATGGCGCCCTTTTTGCCGATGATAATGCCCTTGTGGGACTCTTTCTCGCAGTAGATGGTCACATGACAGTCGATGATATCGTTGTCCCGCTGGGAAAATTTTGTCACCTCCACGGCGGTGCCGTGTGGGATCTCCTTGTCCAGGTTGCGCAGCAGCTTTTCCCGGACAATCTCCGCCATGATCTTTCGCTCGGGCTGGTCGGTGATCATATCGTCGGGGAAGAGCTGGGGCCCTTCAGGCAGCCAATGGGAGAGCACTTCCAGCAGCTCGTCCACACCCTCCCCGGTGCGGGCGCAGATGGGCACCACCGCGTCCCAGTCGTGGGCCTGGCCGTACAGGGCCATCACCGAAAGCAGCTCTTCCTTCTCCACCGTGTCGATCTTGTTGATCACCAGGGCGGCGGGGGCCCCCAAGGTCCGGATGCACCGGATCAGTTCTTCCTCGGCGGGGCCAATGTTGGCGATGGGCTCCACCAGCAGCATCACCCCATCCACATCGGCCACCGACTGCCGGGCCACCTTCACCATGTAGTCCCCCAGACGGGTGCGGGCTTTGTGCAGGCCCGGGGTATCCAGGAACACGAATTGGCTGTCCCCCCGGTTCAGGATGGCGCAGATCCGGTTGCGGGTGGTCTGGGGTTTGGAAGACACGATGGCCACCTTCTCCCCCACCAGGGTGTTGGTCAGGGTGGACTTGCCCACATTGGGCCGGCCCACAAGACTGATCACACCGCATTTCTTGATTTCTGTCATAGGATGATCCTCAACTTTCCTTTGTTTGACGGCATTGAGCCTCGCCGCCGGCTTCCGGGCCGCTTTTCGCGCTCAGCCAACCCGGTCCAGCCAGATATAAAAGTCCCGCCGGCCATCCCCTTTTCCGTAATAACTCACGTCGTAGCTGCCGGTGCACTCCCCGGACTGAATCACCACCCGGAGGGTGGGATAGCCCTCGGGGACATCCTGCTGGAGGAGCACCGCGGCGGGCTGGCGCTGGCTGCGCCAGATCTCCTCCTCCCCAATCAGCCCCCCCTCCTGGTCATAGCTCAGCTGCTGGATGATCACGGTGCTGTCCGGCAGGCGGGGGACAATGAGCATCCGCTCCCCGTATTCCTGGGGTGGGAAGACCTCCTCCACCTCTCCGGCCAAGGCCAGCTCCTCCTGGGTGGGCTCCAGCAAAAGCACCCCCATCACGCTGTCCCCCGCCAGGGCGGAGAATAGCCCCTCCTGATCCGGCTGGGGCGCCGGGGAGGGCATCTCTGACGGGGCCGCGGACGGCGTCTCCTGGGCCGGCTGCGTCTCTTCCACCTGCTGCGTCACAGGGCCTGTCCCCTGCGCCGGGCCCGTGGCCTGGGCCCCGTCCGGCCCGCCCGTGCAGCCGGACAGGAGCAACGCCGCTCCCAGGACGCATCCCGCCAGCAATTTCATCTGTTTATTCATGTTCCACCTTCTCCTTTCCATTCATGCCACGGGACAGCCCCAGCGCACCCAGGATGGCCTCCTCCCGTTTCCTCATCTGGGCCTTCATGGGCCCTTCATCCACATGGTCATACCCCAGCAGGTGGAGCACGGAGTGAACCGCCAGGTAGGCCACCTCCCGCTGTGTGCCGTGGCCGTACTCCTCCCCCTGGGCCTTTGCCCGCTCCAGGGAGATCACCATATCCCCCAGGGGCACCAGTCCCGTGCCAGGGTCCGCCTCCACCTCGTCCAGGGTGGGGGGCACGCCGGGCTGCAGCTGGAACATGGGGAAGGAGAGCACGTCGGTGGGGGCGTCCACCCCCCGCTGCTCCAAGTTGATGGCGCGGATGCCCGCATCGCCGGTGAACAGCACGTCCACCTCCCAGGGGAAAGCCACCCCCTCCGCGGCCAGGGCGGCAGGGATGACCCCCTCCAGCAGCTGGGCGTAAGGCTCCACCCCGTCCACCTGGCTGTCCATGATCAGTTGGTGTTCCATTCCAGTCCCTCCCATGCAAATGCATGCATTTGCATGCAAACGATGCCAACTACAGCTACAAATACAAACACATCCCCAACACAGGACAGCACAGCTTCAAAAACAGCAGCAGCGGGCTGTGGAAGCCTGTGGAAGTGTGGAAAACCTCGTCATGGTAAAGCGTCCGGTTTTCCCGGCGCTCTTACCGCTTGTCCCGCTCCCGCTTGACACCCCGGCGCTTCTCATCCTCCTCATAGGCCTTGATGATCCGCTGGACGATGACATGGCGCACCACGTCCGCCCCGGTGAGCTGGCAGATGGCGATGTCCTCCACGCCGCGGAGCACCCGCATGGCCTCCCGCAGGCCGGACACCTTGTCCGCCGGCAGGTCGATCTGGGTGATGTCCCCGGTGATGACGATCTTGGAGCCAAAGCCCAGGCGGGTGAGGAACATCTTCATCTGCTCCCGGCTGGTGTTCTGGGCCTCGTCCAGAATGATGAAGCTGTCGTCCAGGGTACGGCCCCGCATATAGGCCAGAGGGGCCACCTCGATGTTGCCCCGCTCCAGGTATTTCTGGTAGGTCTCCGCCCCCAGCATGTCAAACAGCGCGTCGTACAGGGGCCGCAGGTAGGGGTCAACCTTGGACTGCAAATCCCCGGGCAAAAACCCCAGCCTCTCCCCCGCCTCCACCGCGGGCCGGGTGAGGATGATGCGGTTGATCTGCTTCTCCCGGAAGGCGGCCACCGCCGCGGCCACCGCCAAATAGGTCTTGCCGGTGCCCGCGGGGCCCACCCCCAGGGTGATGGTATTGTTCTTGATGGCCTCCACATACCGGCGCTGGCCGATGGTCTTGGCCTTGATAGGCTTACCCTTGGCGGTGACACACACCACATCTCCCGCCAGCTGGGCGATCTTGCCCTCGTTGCCTGTGCGCACCAGCTCAATAATGTAGCGCACGTTCTGCTGGCTGATAGCCTCCCCCCGGGCGGATAGGGAGAGCAGACCCTGGATGGCCTTCACCGCCAGCATGACGTTCTCCCCCTCACCGGAGATCTTCAGATTGGACTCCCGGTTGACCACCGTCACATCCAGCTCCTGCTCAATGATGCGGATATTCTCGTCAAACAGGCCGAATAGGTTGACGGCCTCCTCCATGCGTTCAATACTGATGGACTGTTCTGTCATGGGCAGTTTTCTCCTTTGCGGCGGCCTTTTCCGCCGTATCATTCGTTTTCTTCGGGCGCTGAGCCCTCGCCGTAGATCCGGCCGGTCTCCCCCTCCCGCTCCACGGTCTTGCCGATCTCTTCCTCACACTCCGCCAGCAGCGTAACGGTGAGTGTTCCATCCTCCACCCGGGTGACAAAGTCGGTGCGCAGCACCTTCCCCTCTCCAGGCCCCAGAATGGCCTCCAGCCGTTGAAGCAGCAGCTGGCGCAGCTGCTCCTCCGCCTGCGCCTCCTCCAGCGCCCCCTCCTCCAGGGTGTATTCCCGCAGGGTGGTGATAGTCAGGCCCACGGGAAGGGTGCGGCCGAACAAGGTGAGATCGTCTGTTTGTGTTATTTTATCATACATCCCGCCGGAAATGCTACTGTTTTCAAAAAAATCAAACTGACCCCACAAAAAGCGCAGGGAATAGAGTTTTTTCTCCTGCCCGGTATAGCTTTTCTCCCGGGTGGTCAGGGGAATGGTCTCCTCCAGGGTGCGCCAGGTGCGGGCGGTAACGGTGCCGGCCGCGCGAACCATGAGATATCCCATGTCCACGCTGCTCCCCTCCGGTTCATATAGCTCCATCGCCCCGGAGATGAGCACCTCGCCCTTGGTCACAATGTCCCCGTCGGAGAACATGGCCCGGCCGGCGCTGGCATGGATGTCTAGGATGATTCCATCCACGTCGGCCACCACATCGGCAGGGGTTTTCTCGTCCAGCAGCTGGGGCGCTTTCACCGCTTCCTCCACCAATACCTGCGCCCGGGTGCCATAGATGTTGATCGCCAGAAAGGACAGCTGGGGCAGATGGATCAACGCCTCGTTGGCCGTCTCCTTTTCGTCGATGCTGGGGCCGTAGGCCCCCGGGCGAACCCCCAGCCGACGCAGCTCGGAGAGGATGACGGCGGTGGGCACCGTCTCGTTGCCTGTGACCTCCACCACCAGTAGAAAGCGGGAGAGCACGCTCACCGCCGCCAGGCAGATGGCAAGGCCCAGCAGGAACCCCCAGCGCTTTTTCAAATGCCCCGCCGCCGCGCCGCCCCCCCTTTGGGCCAGCACCTGGAGCTGGCACATGGCCCGGTCCGCCAGTTCCTCCAGCCGTTCCAGATCCCGCAGGCCGATCCGGAAGGTGAAGGTGGTCTCGTCCAGCCACTCCAAGCGCCAGAAGGGGAGCCGGTGCTGAGCGCACAGGTTCAAAAGCCGCTCGGGATAGGCGCCGGTCACCCGCACCTGTCCATAGCCCAGCAGCAGATTGATGAGTTTCTTCATATCACACCAGCTCCACCGACGAGATTTCCCCGGTGATGAGCAGTTGGGTGGGGTCCATGGCCCGCAGCTCCAGCCCGCTGCCCTTCACCCGCACCACCATGCCGCCGCCGGAGATATGGATCTCCTCCGGACCGTAGGCCAGAATCCCCCGGTGCTGCTCCATGCGCAGCTCCCCGTTGCCGATCAGCTCGATCCGGGGCAGCCCCGCCACCACATCGCCCGGGAGGTCCAGCATCCGGGAGGCCCGGGCCAGCCATCCTTCCTTTCCCGACACCGCCATCACCTCTGGAAAGCCTATGAGCGCATCGGCCCGCACTTGCCTGTCCCATCTACTTTTCCCATAGACTTTTCCCCTGCGCCGTGATAAACTGGAGGTGACAGATCTCCCGATTTTTTGAAAAAGGCGGTTTCCACCATGGATCCTAGATCTTCCTCCCACTCCGGCAGGCGCCGGCCCAGGAGCTTTCCCGTGGAGCACGACACTGTGCTGCTCCCCTTCCTGCTCACCGTGCTCACAGATAAAAGCCGGAACAACGTCAAATCCCTGCTTACCCGAAAGCTGGTGGCCGTGGACGGGCGGCCCACTTCCCAGTTCGACACTCCCCTGTCCTCCGGCCAGGTGGTGACCATTCTGGACGGCCCGGGCCCCCGGGGCGGGGCGCTGCCCTTCCCCCTGCTCTATGAAGACGAGCATCTCATCGTGGTCAACAAACCTGCCAAGCTGCTCAGCGTGGCCACGGAACAGGAGAAGCGGCGCACCGCTTACCATGCGGTGCGCGATTATGTGAAAAGCCAGCACATTGACAACCGGATCTTTGTGCTCCACCGGCTGGACCGGGACACCTCCGGGGTGCTGATGTTCGCCAAGGACGCCCAAACCAAGGAGTTGTTCCAGTCCCACTGGAACGAGATCATCCTGCGCCGGGGCTACCAGGCGGTGGTGGAGGGCAGGCCGCCCCGGGACCGGGACACCATCCGTTCCTTCCTGGTGGAGACTAAGACTCACCTGAGCTTTTCCGGACAGCCCGGCCCCGGCGCCCGAGAGGCCATCACCAACTACGAGGTAAAACGCGCGGGCAACGGGTACTCCCTGCTGGACATCTCCATCGACACCGGTCGGAAAAACCAGATCCGGGTACACATGAAGGATCTGGGCTGCCCCATCGCCGGGGACAGGCAGTACGGGGCAGCCACCAACCCCATCGGCAGGCTGTGTCTCCACGCCGGCGAGCTCTCCTTCCGCCATCCCGTCACCGGGCAGGAGGTGCGCTTCACCGCCAAAATGCCCCGGGATTTCAACCGGGTGTTCCGGTAACCCCCCAGATGGGATTGCGGCCGAAAACAGAATTCCTCTGACGCGCCTCTGGGCGCGCGCTGTGTGAGGCTGGGAAAGGGCCCTGCGGCTTTATGCAGCGTCCCATAAGGAAGTAAAAAGAAATTTGGCAGGAACCGGTGTGTTAAATCACGCCGGTTCCGATTCGTTTAGGGACTCCCTTCCGATCTTTAAAGGGATGCGGATTTGCCCCACATAGGTAAAGTATAAATCTATCTGCACATGCTTCCTCCCGTTCTCCCTTACCGGGCTGTGCACCACGATCTTGCTCACAAGCTCATTGAGAATGGCAGCGTCAAGTTCTGGAATATCCAGGTACTTGTCCACCAGCTTCAGAAACTCGTTCACATTGGAAACCTGCCCGGCCTGTGTTTCAATTTCCCGTTCCAGTACAGCGGCAAGCTGCTCAATCTCCGCCTGCTCCTTCTCGTATTGGCGGGATAATTTTAAGTACCGGCTATCAGACAGCTTGCCCAGCACATTGTCCTCATAGATGTGCTGGATAATCCTGTCCAAATCCTCCATCCGCTTTTTTGCTCCGGAGAGGGCTTTCTGCTTTTCCGTCAGTTCCGCCTTGCGGCTTTCTTCGTCCTGCGCCAGCATTTCCAGTTTGAAATCCTTCCGAAACATACGGACATAACTCAATGTCTGCCGTATGGTTTCCAGCACAATCCGGTAAAGCACCTGTTCCCGGATATAGTGGATTT
>DVKM01000064.1 GCA_018716015.1 Candidatus Enterenecus stercoripullorum
ATGACCAGAAAGCAGAAGGTCATGCTGTGGCGGATTTTTGCCGCTGCGGTGCTGCTGCTGACGCTTCAAATGATTGGCACAGCTGCTTTTGACCGCCTGGGGAGCGCAGGGCGCTGGGCCCGCCTGGCAGCATTCCTGGTGGATTACCTGGTGATCGGCTATGACATCCTGCGAAAAGCCTTCAAGGGGATCCGCAACGGACAGGTATTTGATGAGAACTTCCTCATGGCGGTGGCGACTCTGGGGGCTCTGGCTCTGGCGGTGTACGAGAATGGCGACTACCTGGAGGCCATTGCGGTGATGCTGTTCTATCAGGTGGGCGAGTGGTTCCAGTCCTACGCTGTAGGCAAGAGCCGCCGGAATATTTCCGATCTGATGGACATCCGTCCCGACTATGCCAATGTTGAACGGGGGGGCGTACTGGAGCAGGTAGACCCGGACGAGGTGGAGGTTGGCACCGTTATCGTGGTGCAGCCCGGCGAGAAGGTTCCCATCGACGGCACAGTGGTGGAAGGAACGTCCACCTTGAACACTGCCGCCCTAACCGGCGAGAGCCTGCCCCGTGAAGTTCAGACCGGGGACGAGATCATCTCCGGCTGCATCAACATGACAGGCGTGCTCCACATCCGTACAACCAGAGAATTCGGTGAGTCCACGGTCTCCAAGATCCTGGATCTGGTGGAGAACGCCTCCTCCCGCAAGTCCCGGTCTGAGAACTTTATCTCTAGGTTCGCCCGGATTTATACCCCTGCGGTGTGCGCTGCGGCACTGATTCTGGCTGTGGCGCCCCCTCTGGTGCGCATGGCGGGGCTGGGACTGGACGCGGACTGGGACACCTGGGTGTATCGGGCCCTCACCTTCCTGGTGGCCAGCTGTCCCTGCGCCCTGGTGATCAGTATTCCGCTTTCCTTCTTTGCGGGAATCGGCGGGGCCAGCAAGGCAGGGGTGCTGGTAAAGGGATCCAATTATCTGGAGACCCTGTCCCAGACCAGGATCGTGGTGTTTGATAAGACCGGCACCCTGACCCAGGGGGTGTTTGAGGTCAACGGTATCCACCACAGCGAGATTGACGAGGCAAAACTGGTGGAGTACGCCGCCCTGGCGGAGAGCGCTTCCTCCCATCCTATCAGCAAGAGTCTGCAAAAGGCCTGCGGAAAGGAGATCGACCGCTCCCGGGTGACGGACATCCAGGAAATCAGCGGAAACGGCGTCATCGCCAGGGTGGACGGCGTGGAGGTGGCCGTCGGCAATGATAAGCTCATGGACCGACTGAACGTTCAATACATCTCCTGCCACAGCGTGGGCACCATCATCCACATGGCGGTTAATGGGAAATACGCCGGACACATCGTGATCTCCGATGTGGTCAAACCCAACTCCAAGCAGGCGATCCAGGAGCTGAAGAACGCCGGGGTGCATAAGACGGTGATGCTCACCGGAGACGCCAAGGCTGTAGCCGACCAGGTGTCGGAGGAGCTGGGCATTGACCAGGTGTACAGCCAGCTGCTGCCAGCGGACAAGGTGGAAAAGGTGGAGCAGTTGCTCAGCGCAAAGCCACACAAGGCCAAGCTGGCCTTCGTGGGGGACGGCATCAACGACGCCCCCGTGCTGAGCCGGGCGGACATCGGCATCGCCATGGGGGCCATGGGCTCCGACGCGGCCATCGAGGCCGCCGACGTGGTGCTCATGGACGATGACCCCCTGAAGATCCCCAAGGCCATTCGTATTTCCCGCGAGTGTCTGGGCATTGTCTATGAGAACATTGTCTTTGCCATTGGCATTAAGCTGGCTTGCCTGGCGCTGGTGGCCCTTGGCCTTGCCAACATGTGGCTGGCCATCTTTGCCGATGTAGGGGTGATGATCCTGGCGGTACTCAACGCCATCCGGGCCCTGTTCGTCCAGAAGATTTGATTGCAGTCAACTCCGCATGCCATCCGGCAATCGCCGGGCGGCCGTATCCTGGCGCGGATGGACAGGCGCCTGGGCAAAACCACGTTCCGGAGGGAAAATGAGTGTAAGCCCTTATCTCAAGCGTCTTTGAACAAGGTGTGGGACACCTTCTGCCGAGCGGACGAGGCCCGTGCCGGGGATGGAGCTGGCCGTCGCTAGGAGGAACATTCAGCTTCATGGCGGCACATGCGCTGTGCGCAACACGCAAGCCGGAATGGAGTTTGACTTCGCGCGTTGAAAGGTAAATGTGCATCTAAAATCAGGCGGGGCGAAAAGAATATGGGGCAGGAGGCCCGATGGGCCTCCTGCCCCTGTCCACAGATGGAAAGAACGCTTACAGCCGGTTCTTTTCTCCCCACCCGCACATCCCGTCCAGAATGGGGATGAGAGATTTCCCCCGATCCGTCAAACTGTATTCCACTTTTGGCGGGATCTGGGGATATTCCTCCCGGTGGATCAATTGGTCGGCCTCCAGTTCCTTTAAGGTGGAGCTGAGGGTTTTGTAGGAGATTCCGCCGATATACTTTTTCATCTCGTTGAACCGGACCACCCCGAACTCCATCAGGGTATAGAGAATGGTCATTTTGTATTTCCCATTGATCAAGGAAAGGGTATAGCTGAACCCGGTGGCGCCTAGGCATTCGTCGGCGATGCAGCGTTTGCGCATAGTGCACTCTCCTGAAGGTAAGTACCACACCTAAATGTGCGTACTTGATTTCTGTTTCATGCTTGCTATGATTATAATAGAAAGCCCGGGTGGTGTCAACGTCGCAGGTGACTGCCGGACCGGAATACATCTTTGGAGGTTTTGAATATGGGCAAGAAGATCGTTGTGATTACCGGCAGTCCCCAGAAAAAGGGAAATAGCTTTGCTATGACGGATGCCTTTATCAAAGCGGCAGAGGAGAAGGGCCACACGGTGGAGCGCTTTGACGCAGCCACGATGAAGATCGGCGGCTGCCACGCCTGCGAGACCTGCTTCCAGACAGGCAAGGCCTGTTCCTTTGACGATGACTTTAACCTGATTGCTCCGGCCATCCTGGAGGCGGACGGGGTGGTGTTCACTATGCCGGTGTACTGGTATTCCATTCCTGCCCAGATCAAAGGGGGCATTGACCGCATCTACTCCTTTGTGGTGGGTGGCAAGGATATTGCCGGCAAGGAGTGCGGTCTGATCGCCTGTTGCGAAGAGGACGACATGACCGTCCTGGACGGGGTACGGATTCCCATCGAGCGGTCTGCCGCTCTACTGAAATGGCATATGGCGGGGGAGGTGCTGATGCCCGGCGTGCTGAATGTGGGAGATGTTGAGAAAACCGACGGCTACAAGCAGGCGGCCGGGCTGGCGGGTAAATTCTGAACAGGGCGGGAAAACTCTGTTAGGTTATTTCCCTTGTCATCCATTTGTGCCGCAAGAGTATGAGCGATGAGTGCAGGATTTCAGTGGAAGAATCGCGGTTAGGGAAGTAGCGATATAAATTTATACTTGCCAGACAGATTTGGGCGGCTGTTTTCAGACAGCCGCCCTTTTCCTGTTCTATGCCTGATGAAAGGCAAACCTGGCCAAGAGGATAAAACCAGCTTTATTCGCATACCCATCCGGTTTGCAGGTAAAATAGATACAAATACTGCAAAAGGAGGTCATACGAATTGACGGAATATAGACTAGTAAGCGAGCAGATCACGGCTTATATCCGATATCTGCGCCAGGCGGAGCGTAGCCCGGGGACCATCGAGAACTACCTGCGCCACGCAACAGCCTTCGCCCGATGGCTGGGGGACAGGCCGGTGACCAAGGAGCTGGCCGCCGGGTGGAAGGAACACTTGCTGGC
>DVKM01000065.1 GCA_018716015.1 Candidatus Enterenecus stercoripullorum
TCCATGGTCAGACCGTCGTTCTTCAGGTCCATCTGAATGGCAGTGATGCCCTCGGTGGTGCCGGCGACCTTGAAGTCCATCTCGCCGTGGAAGTCCTCCACGCCCTGGATGTCGATGAAGGTGGTGAAGCCGCCGTCGTCGTCCTGAATGAGGCCGCAGGAGATGCCGGCCACAGGGGCCTTGATGGGCACGCCGGCGTCCATCAGAGCCAGAGTGGAGCCGCAGATGGAGCCCTGAGAGGTGGAGCCGTTGGAGCTTAAGACCTCAGACACCACACGGATGGCATAGGGGAACTCCTCCACAGAGGGGAGCACAGGCACCAGGGCCCGCTCCGCCAGGGCGCCGTGGCCGATCTCCCGGCGGCCGGGGGAACGGGCGGGCTTGGCCTCGCCCACGGAGTAGCCGGGGAAGTTGTAGTGGTGCATATACCGCTTCTCCGTCTCCTCCCAGATGGTGTCCAGCTTCTGGCAGGCGGACAGGGTATTCAGGGTACAAACGCTGAGCACCTGGGTCTGTCCCCGGGTGAACAGGCCGGAGCCGTGGACCCGGGGCAGCACGCCCACCTCGGCGGCCAGGGGCCGGATCTCGTTCCTGGCCCGGCCGTCCACCCGGTGGCCTTCCAGCAGCCAGGCCTTGACGATCTTCTTCTGAAACTTGTAGGTGAACTCCTCCAGGTACTTGTCCATGTCGGGGTACTGCTCCAGATACTTCTCATGCCAGTGGTCGATCATGGCGTTCCACCGGGCCTCCCGGACGTTCTTGTCGTCGGTGTCCATTGCGGCCTTGGCCTCGTCCATGAAGTTGGCCACGATGTCGTCGAACAGCTCCTGGTTGAAGTCGGCGTGCTCATACTCGAACTTGGGCTTGCCGATCTCAGCCACAATGCCGTTGATGAACTCCACCTGCTTTTTGATCTCCTCGTGGGCCTGGACAATGCCCTCGTACATAATCTCGTCGGGAATCTCCTTGGCGCCCGCCTCGATCATGACCACCTTCTCCCTGGTGGCGGCCACGGTCACATCCATCTGGGAGCGGTGCTTCTGCTCCTGGTTGGGGTTCATGACGATCTGGCCGTCCACATAGCCCACTTCCATGCAGCCGATGGGGCCGTTCCAGGGGATGTCGGAATAGGACAGGCAGGCGGACACGCCGATCATGGCTGTGACTTCGGGCGCGCAGTCATAGTCCATGCTCATCACCGTGCAGGTGACCACCACGTCATTGCGCAGGTCGGAGGGGAACAGGGGCCGGATGGGCCGGTCGATGAGCCGGCTGGCCAGCACTGCGGGCAGAGAGGGCTGGCCCTCCCGGCGCATGAAGGAGCCGGGGATGCGGCCCACAGCGTACAGCTTTTCCTCGAAGTCCACGCTCAGGGGGAAGAAGTCAATGCCGTCCCGGGGGCGGGGGGAGGCGGTGACGGCCACCAGCACGCTGGTCTCGCCGTAGGTGACCATGGCGGAGGCATTGGCCAGCTCGGCCATCTTGCCCACCTCGATCTTCAGCGGGCGGCCGGCCACCGTAGTCTCATATATCTTATAATTTGGAAATTGTTTGTGCTTGATGACGGTTGACATGGGGGTACACTCCTTTTCTGTCGGTTTTGTCACGCTGGGGCTGGGCGCATGGCCGAGTCGATCAGCCGTCTGACTCCGGGCAACCCCGTTCGGCCCTGAGGCCGTCCTGGGTTTTGCCCATTCGATGCCGTCTTATCTCCCTATGCGCCTGCCCCCGCGCTTCCCTGGGAGCGCACACCCCTTTAGCACTTGAACATAAGCCCCGCCGATTGGCAGGACCCATGTTCAACTGCTAAATAAGCGGCTGCTCCGGTGGGGTAGTCGCGAAGAACCAGAGGGCGGCGTGGATCCACGGCGCCCTCTGGTCCGAAATTACTTTCTGATCCCCAGCTTGGCAATAATAGCGCGGTAACGCTCAATGTCCTTCTTCGCCAGGTAGTCCAGCATCTTGCGCCGCTTACCCACCATCTTTAGTAGGCCGCGGCGGCTGTGGTTGTCATGGGTGTGGATCTTCAGGTGCTCGGTGAGCTCCTGAATGCGGGCAGTGAGAATCGCGATCTGCACCTCGGGAGAGCCGGTGTCGGTCTCGTGGGTGCGGTTGGCCTCGATCACGGCCGTCTTCTGTTCTTTCCGGATCATGATAGTTCCACCTTTCTTCATTTCTCCCCAGCCGCTGAGTATCGGGCGGGTGGTCACCGCGAAAACGCGGCCCTTGTCCCGAAACTAAGCCGGCGGGTATGCGCCTAAATTTCACGCTCAAGCAGTATATCATAGTCCCTATCATTTGTAAAGGCACTTTTCCGGGAAAAGTTGTGGGGGACGGATTTCTCCGCCCCCCACAACGCAGGGTTTCTTCCATTACCAATTCCTGCTCATCCCTTACGTCCCCAGCAGGCGGACCATCAGCATGGCCATCGCCCCGATAATAGACAAGGTGGCCAGCAGCTCGCCCCCCAGCAGAACCTGATTTTTATGGTCCCTTCTCGGGCGGGGCTTTCCCTCCCCGCCGGGCTCCAAGGGCTGGTCCCCCCAGTCGGAGCATACCTCTTCCCATTCCGCCTCCGCCTTGGCGGACCTCCACGCGGCCAAGTCAATGACGTTGTCACTCCGCTCCGGCAGCGGCGCCTGCGCCGGACGGCGGGCATAGACCACCCGGCGCCCCGCGCCCACCGCCTGCTCCACACCGTCCCCGGACACGATGATCTCCCGGGCCGTTAGGGTATAATATGTCGTCTCCATCTCTTTGCGCCTCCTATTTCTCACACAGGGGTGAACGCCACGGCACTCCTTTTTCGTCCGCAAACTCCGCGCCTTCCAATTCCAGCTGCGTTTTTGCTCCCCTTGCTGTGCCAAGCATAGCAGATGAAAAGTCCAATAGAACGTACTTTCTGCTCTAGAACTTTCGTTCGATGCTCGAACTATAATACATTTGTTCTATTTTGTCAAGGGTTTGCCCCTTTTTTCCTCCGGTCCATAAAAAACCGGCCGCCGCATTGCTGCGGCGGCCGGTCCTTCCGGCATAGATTTTACAGATAATTGAGGGGGTTGACCGTGGAGCCGTTCACGCGGACCTCAAAGTGGCAGTGATAGCCGGTGGCACTGCCGGTCATGCCCGCCCGGGCAATGGCCTGTCCCTGGTACACCTTGTCTCCAACGCTCACCAGCAGGGAGGAGTTATGGGCGTAATAGGTTTTCATGCCATTGTCGTGGGTGATAACCACTAACATACCATAGCTGCCCTGCCAGCCGGCATAGGTCACAGTGCCGCCATCGGCCGCCTTGATCGTGGTGCCATAGGGGCAGGCAATGTCCAGGCCCAGATGGAAATCGTAACCGCCAAAGATATAGCGCCCGCCATAATAGGAGGTGATGCTCCCACTCACCGGCCAGATGAAATAACCCTTGGATGCGGTGACCGGCTTGGGGGTAGTGCCCGTATACATATAGGTGGTGGTGGCCTCCTGAAGGGTGGTAGTGGAAGTCACCGTGCGCTCCTGCTCCACCCCATTGAGATAGGTCACCTGGGCACTGACCTCAGCCAGGCCGTCGCTTCCCTGTTCCTTCACAGAGGTATTGCCCACATAGAGGTCGGCGGTCTCGATGTACTCCACAGGGCTTTCAATGACCTCTTCATAGGTCTCGTTTGCCACCGTGATCACGGACAGGTAGGGAACTGCCTGCTGAATGACCAATTCCTGCCCCACAAAGAGGGTGTTGGCCTCTACATCGGGATTCAGTTCCTTCAGCTGGGCGGGGGTCATGTCCAGGGAGTAGGCGATGGCGTTGAAGGTATCGCCCTTTTCAATGACGTATCTGGCCTCCTGCACCTCAAAGCTGGTAAGGGTGGATTTCAGGATCTCCAAGTCAAACTCCGTGTTGGCCGGGACCTGCATGGGGTAGATCTCAATTTCCTCGGCAAACTCGTAGCTGATCGTGTTCTCCGTGAGATAGGGCTGGGCGATCTCGTCCAGCATCTCCTCCAACTCTTCCTCCGAGAGGGCATAGCCGATCTCGTAGCCGTCCACAGAGATCGCATAGGCGTCCACCAGAGCGCCCACGTTGGCAAACAGGGTCTCGGCTACCGCGTCGGTGTCGCTCACCTCGCCAGCAACGGTGTAGGCGGGGGTCAGGGTGATCTCCGCGTCATAGTCGTACTCCTCGCCCAGAATGTCGGCCACCCGGGTCTCCACATTGGAGACGATGGCATCCAACTCCGCCTCATTGGCGATCACGCCAACCTCTTCCCCGTCGATGTTCAGAACATAGGCCCTGGAATACATACCGTTGAAGACGATGGCGCCGATGGTCACGGACAGCACCGTGACATACAACAGCGGGGAAACCGGATGGCGGGCCACCGCCACTCTGGCTTTCTCAAAACAGACCCGTGACTTACTCCAGCCTTCCACCGCAACCTGCTTCGTTTTCTCCCACGCGCGGGCCGCCTGAACCTGGGCTCTCTTCCATGCACGAGCCACCTGCACCTGGGTCTTATCCCATGTGTGGGCCGCCTGCACCCGGGTCTTATCCCATGCGGCAAGCAGCTTGCCGCGCAACTGTTCTGCCTTGGTTTTCTGATCGTGCTGGGAATCGCTCACATATGTCCCTCCTGACTGATCTGGCATTCTCCCGTTTCAGGGGACGGTAACAAAACAAATGCAAAGGTTACAAAATAGTTACAGCGTAATCCTACACCCATTTCCGCCTCCCGTCAACCCCCAATCTGGGCAAAATATTTTTTACCTCCCCGGGGATCCCCTCATATTTTGTGGCTTTTCCCGCGGTTTTTCCCCGATGGGGCACATTTTCTTGCGCTTTTGACAAACTCCACAAAATTCCCGCGAAATTTTGGCTGTTTTCCCCTCTCCTCTTGACAGCCAACCCATTCCACGGTAAGATAGGTGCGCCGCAACGTAATGGAATATTCACAGGGGCGCTGGAAGGCATTTCCGGCTGAGATGCGGAGCGAAGGGCAGCTCCCGGTCCCTTGACCTGATCCGGATAATGCCGGCGTAGGAAGTGATGTGTCCCTGGGGTGGGCCGGGGTCGTTTCTTTCATGTACCGCATTGCATCCGATTGCATTGCGGTATCTTATTTGAAAGGAAGCGAAATCTGTGTCAAATGTCAAAGCATCCGTCTCCCTATCCCGCCGTTTGGCGGAAAGTGCCATTATGGTGGCCATCGGTACGGTTCTAAGTCTGTTCCCCTTTTCCGGCCCCTGGGCCCTGGGGGGCGGCATCACCGTGTGCAGCATGCTGCCCCTGGTGATCATTTCCCACCGCTATGGCTGCGGTTGGGGCACCTTTACTGCCTTTGTCTACTCTGTTCTCCAGCTCCTGCTGGGCCTGAACAACGTGCAGTATGCCACCTCGGTGGGCATGGCCATCGCCATCATCATGCTGGACTACATCGTGGCCTTCTCGGTGGTGGGGCTGAGCGCCATGTTCAACGGCGTGTGCAGAAACCGCCGGGTCTCCCTAGTGCTGGGCATCGTGGTGACCTTCCTGCTGCGCTTTGCCTGCCACTTCATCACCGGTGTTTGGATCTGGGAAGTGCTGTGGCCCAACGAGCTGGGCTGGGCCCCCGTCATCTGGTCCCTGGCCTATAACGGCAGCTACATGATCCCCGAGATTATTATTACTTCGCTGGCGGCTCTACTGCTCTACCGTCCCTTGGAACGCTACTTCCTGGGGAAGGATCTTCAAAAGTAAGGACTGATTCCCTGTGGGAAAATTCGACGGCGTGCTGTTTTTCAGCGATTACGATGATACCTTATATAGTACCAGGCGCGCCGTCTCGCCGGAAAACCGGGCTGCTATCCGCTACTTCATCCAGAATGGCGGCCGCTTCTCCATCGCCACCGGCCGGGCCCACCACACCTTCACCCCCCAGATTGAGAAGGAGCATCTGGAGTTCAACGCCCCGGTGGTGCTGTCCAACGGGGCGGCCATCTATGACTACCAGCGGGAAACCTATCTGGTTCGCACCTTTTTGTGCAACGAGACCTCCAGCCGCATCCAGCAGCTGTGCCGGGCTTTTCCCGACCTGGCCTTCGAGGCCTACCACGGGGAGGACCTGTACGTCCACAACCCCAACGTGGTCACCATGAAGCACCTGGAGCGGGTGAACGTCCCCTATACCAGCTGCCCCATTCCCCAGATGCCCACCCCCTGGAACAAGGTCATCATGGAGCAGGACGAGGCCTACCTCCAGCAGGTGCGGGACTACATCCTCAGCCGGTGGCCGGACGACTACGAGGTCATCTTCTCCAACCGCTACCTGCTGGAACTCACCAAAAAGGGCAGCGACAAGGGGCAGATGGTGGCCCGGGTGGCCGAGCTGTTGAACATTTCCCCGGAAAAAATTTACTGCATCGGGGACAACCAGAACGACCTGCCCATGCTGGCCCTGTCCGCCATCCCCTTCGCCCCGGCCAACTGCGCCTCCCAGGTGAAGGAGTGGGGCGCCCACGTTCTGTGCCACTGCGACGACCACGCCGTGGCCCAAGCCATCGCCCTGCTGGATACAATCTACTAAACTACTAAAATAGACAGCAAAACGCCCGCCGGAAACCGCGCAAACGGTTCCGGCGGGCACTTTTCCGTCCCATTCAGACTACTTTCCTTCCTCACCCTCCAGGAGATAGGACGCCTCCATATCCGCCGTGGCCAGGGCGAAGGCCAGCGGGTACTGCTGGAGGGCCTGGCCCACCAGCCGGGCGTCCTCCTGGCCGGAAAAGCCCATGTGCCAGCGGATTGCCATGGCCTCCTCCCGGCTCAGGCGCAGGAAGCCGGAGATGATGTACACCGACTTCTCCCCGTGGCCGTAGGGCAGTTTATCCTCATAGAAAAAGGTGGGCACCTTCTCCCACTGCCCCGTGGCGTCGTTTTTCACGTTGCGGGTGCCGGCGCGGTAGCAGCCGATCTTGCACAGGTCGTGGAGCAGGGCGACGATAGCCACCGACTCCATGTCGTAGCACAGCCCGTAGGTCTCCCGCACCCGGGGGCGGGCCAGGTAGTCCTCCAGGCAGCGAAACACATTGACGCTGTGCTGGCACAGTCCCCCCGTGTAGGCCCCGTGGTAACGGGCGGAGGCGGGGGCGGTAAAGAAGTCGCTCTTGTTGGTCAGGTAGTCCAGCAGCTCTTCCGCGCCCTCCCGGTGGATGTGGGTGTGGTAGATGTCCAAAAATTCCTCGCGGGCTGTCATGGGAAAGTCCTCCTTCTGCGCGCCTGCTCCGGCTCCCATCGGCGGGTCCGGGCAGAGCCTGCTTGCACTATTATACCAGCAAAGGGGCGTCCCGGAAAGGAATTTTTCCGGGACGCCCGCCTATTTCTAGCTTTTCGCCCCCGCCGACAGCTCCTCCAGCACCGCCAGGGTACTGGTGGCTGTATCGGGGAGGATCAACTCCATGAAATAATACTCGTACTCCGCTTGTCCTTGGTCGGTCCTCCACCGCCATTCAAACTGGATGGAGCGGTATTCCTCATACCCAGGGGTATCCGCACCGCCCACCACACGCTGTCCCAGGCGTCCCTGGCCGATATCTTCCAACACTGCCTCCAGCAGCTTTTCCGCCTGCTGCCCATATGCGTCACTGGTGTCCGGCCCGTTCTCCCAAATGGTTGTGGTGAGAACCCCCCGCCTGCGCTCCACCTCATCAAAGCCATAGGACTGGTAGATTACGTCCGGATCGTTGCGCACCGTTCCCGCCAGGGTCAGCAGTTCCTGGTCCAGGGACACACTGCGGTAGCTTCTGCTCAAGATGGAACCATCCTCCAGCCGGTAGCTCACCTGAAAGGAGGTTACGCCGGAGTTGCCGGAAGCAGAGTCTCCGCCCCTCTGTGTCCCTGTGGGCCGTCGGTCCACAATGGCCTGGTGCAGGGCGATGACGGCGGCGATCTGCTCCGGATCCTCCAGGGTGGCCCCCACTTCAGATCCGCTGTCCCAGGGCTGGCCGCTCAGGCCCTGGACGCTCACCGAGGCCACAGCGTCCGTCCGGGGCACCCTAGTCTCAAAGCCGGTGAGATCAAATCCCACCAGGGCAAACAGGGCCGCAAACACCACGGCAACTCCCACGGCCCCCTTCCAGCGCCGCCACACCCGGAAGCTCTTGTCCAGCAGCATCTGGGCCACAAAATAGCCTGTGACGCCCCACAGGAAAATGGCGATCATCAGACCCGGTTCGGCAAGTCCCAGCATCTGGGCGGTGGCCATGCCCAGGAACATCCCGGCGCAGAAGGCCACCCCGTACTTGAACACCGGGCGCATCACCCGCACCGCCACCACATCCCCGGCGCTCTCCAGGTTCCGCCGGCGGTAGAGCAGCAGGGCGGCCACAGCGAGAACCAGGGCCACCAAGGGGTAGGCCCACAGGGCGCTGCCGTTTTCCACCGCCATGGCAGTTCTGTCTATCCAAACACTGGAAAACCCCCAGACCGGGGTGAGCCAGGTCACTGCGCGATGGACCCACGCCGGCAGGGAACCGAACCCATAGTAAAAGGATTCCAGCACCCACTCCAGCATGCCCACCACCGCCAGCGCCAGCACATTGAAGATGAGGTAGAAGGCGGGCAGGGCCAGCAGGTGGCCGGTGAACATCCCCAGAAAGACGGCGAAGGAATAGAAGAAGAACCCCGCCGCGCAGGTGTAGCCCAGCCAGTAGCCTAGATAGTCCAGCATCAGGCAATCCCCCGCCAGCTCCACCAAAACGGTGAGGCCGAAGGCGATCAGCACGGGGCCCAGCACCATGACCAGCCCCGCCAGGTAGTGGCTGAGGAACAGCCCCTCCCGGCGCACGGGCAGGGCCCCCATGAAGTTGGCCGACCGGGTGGAATAGAGGTGGCTGCACGCGGCCATGGCCGCCAGCAGTCCCACCAGCACAGCCAGGGCGGTCATGTAACCAGAATTGTTGCACAGGTACAGCACCTGGCTCTGGGCAAACTGCTCCAGCTGGTCCCTCATGCCCTGGGCATCCCGCTGCAGGGCCATGAACCCCTGGAGGGGAAGTGCCAGCAGCAGAATCAGCAGCCACCCCGCCCAGATTGGCCAGAACCTGGTCATCTGCTTGCGGAAAACCGTGGAGTTAAAGCACGATGTCCCGGACCGCATAGTCCTCACCTCCCATCTCATAGACAAAAATCTCCTCCAAGCTCAGGGGCAGCGCCTCCTGGAACAGAGGGTCGTACACCGCAAAGCGGGCCATGGTCTCATCCGTGCTTCCCCGGACGATGTAGGTGTACACCCGGCCTAGGTTGGAGCGGTGGAGCACATGGAGATCTTCCGGCAATGCCGGGGGCTGCTCCTGGCGGAAGGCAATCTGCAGCTTCACCGTGCCCCCCTGCAATTCGCTCAAGGAGCGCTCCAGGGCCATCTTCCCGTGGCTGAGGATGCCCACATGGTCGCATACATCCTCCAGCTCCCGCAGGTTGTGGGAGGACACCACCACCGTGGTGCCGTGCTCCGCCACATCCCCCAAGAGCAGGGACCACACCTGCCGGCGCATCACCGGGTCCAGCCCGTCCACCGGCTCGTCCAGCAACAGGTAATCCGGCCGGCAGCACAAAGCCAGCCAGAAAGCCGCCTGCTTCTGCATGCCCTTGGACATACGCCGGATGGCCTGCTTCTCCTGAACCGCGGGAAAGGCCTCCTTCAGCTTTTCATAGCGCTGGGCGTCAAATTTGGGATAGATATTTCGGTAAAACCGCATCATCTCCCGGACGTTAGCCGACCCGAAATAGTACAGCTCGTCGGGAATGGAGCATATGCGAATTTTGGCCTGTGGGTTTTCAAAGATGGGCCCGCCCTCCAGAAGAATCTCCCCGGAGTCCTGGCGGTATGCCCCGGTAAGATGGCGCAGGATGGTAGACTTACCCGCTCCGTTGGGCCCCACCAGGCCGTAAATGGCCCCCTGGGGCACCGTCATATTCAGCCCGTCCAGGGCGTGAAACCCCTCAAAGCTCTTGACCACATTTTTTACCTCGATCATGTTTCATCCCCTCCCTTCCCGTTTTTCTTTTCCCGCCCGGCCTGGGCCGTGCGCGCGCAGCGCCGGGCGATCTCCTCCGGGGTCACCCCCAGGTAGATCAGCTCCTCCGCCAGCTCGTCCAGCCGGGCCAGCAGTTCCTCCCGCCGGGTGTTGTCGATCTCATCCCGCTGGGCAGCGAAGCTGCCCTTCCCCGGCACGGAGTAGACATACCCCTCCTGCTCCAGGGCCTCATAAGCCCGCTGGATGGTGTTAGGATTGATGGCCAGCTGGGCGGCCATGCTGCGCACCGACGGCAGCTTGTCGCCGGGGGGGATGGCCCCCATCACCAGCAGCTGCCGCAGCCCGTCCCGCACCTGCTCATAGATGGGCCGCCCGTCCCGGTAGTTCAGTTGAATCATTTGACCCGCGCCCTCCTTCCGTATCGTCTGTATTAGTACAGAAATCTTACCATATCCTCCCCTGACTGTCAATCTCTTTTTGCCTTCGGGCAGCGGTATCGTTTTCCGGAAACGCCGTCAAAATCTCCCGGCGAAAAGTTACAAAAGGCGGCTGACAGCGCCCGTTTCATCTGCTATACTAACAGTATCATCATCGGACTGCGGCCCCCTCTGGGCGCCAGCAGACCCCTATCATCGGAAAAGGAGTCCTTGGCATGTCTCAATACGATCTGAACCGCGCCGCCTTCCTGGAGTGCGTCTCCCCGCTGCTGGACAGCAGCGAGGTCAAACAGATGAAACGCTGGCGCCACCATTTTTCCGTCACCTGCTATGAGCATTCCCTGTTCGTGTCCTATGTGGCCTTCCGCCTGGCCCGGCGGCTGGGATGGGATTACCGGGCCGCCGCCCGGGCGGGGCTGCTCCACGACCTGTATCTCTATGACCCGGCGGACCGCTCCGCCCACCCCGGTAACCAGTGTCTGGATCACCCGGTGGCCGCTCTGCGCAACGCCCAGGCCCTGTGCCCCGACCTGAGTCGGCGGGAGGCCAACGCCATCCTTACCCACATGTGGCCCCTGGCCGTCCACCTGCCCCGATGCCGGGAGGCGGTGGTGGTCAATCTGGCTGACAAGATCTGCGCCACCCTGGAGGTCATCCACCTGTACCGTACCCGGCGTATCCAGCGCTGGCTGCCCCAGCCCTGCTGACCGGTGGCGGGGCCTATGGCGGGAGCGGAAAAGAAATTGAAAAAAAGTCGAAAAAACTCTTCAAAAATTTTTTCGGTCTGTTATAATGAAAGTGGAGTTTTCTGGTCTTTGACCAAGTTCAGCCGAAAGGATGACTTTTCCTTTGGAACAATTTGATTTTGATGCCAAACGGCAGGCATTGCAGGCCGCCGGCGTTCGGATGATGGATCCCTCCGCCGTCTATGTGGAGGACACCGTACAGGTGGGGGCGGGCACGCTGCTGCTGCCGGGCACCATTCTCCGGGGCAGCACGGTCATCGGATCTGACTGCGAGATCGGCCCCAACACCATGCTGGTCAACTGCGATGTGGGGAACGGCAGCACCGTCAATTCCTCCCAGTGCCAGGATAGCCGCATCGGCGCGCGCTGCGAGATCGGCCCCTTCGCCCACCTGCGTCCCCACTCGGTGGTGGAGGACGGCTCCAAGATCGGGGCCTTCGTACAGCTGAAAAACTGTACCCTGGGCCAGGGCACCAAAATGGCCCACCTCACCTATGTGGGGGACAGCGACGTGGGCCCCGGCTGCAACTTCGGCTGCGGCAGCGTCACCTGCAACTACGATGGCCGGGTGAAGGCCCGCACCACCATCGGCGCCAACGTATTCATCGGCTGCCATACCCGTTTCATCCCACCTGTGTCCGTGGGTGACGGAGCGTATATCGCGGCGGGCACGACCATCACCGAGGATGTGCCGGATCACAGCTTTGTCATCGGCCGGTCCAGGCAGACTGTCAAGCGGAACTGGAAGGACAAGCGGGACTGAGCCTTTTCCTGTCCAGGCAGGAATCGATATAAGCCGTCACCATTCACCCACAGAGAGAGGATGTTACAAGAATGATTTCACATGGCAAGGATCTAAAAATTTTCTCCGGCAGCTCCAACCGGGCCCTGGCGGAAGCCATCTGCAGGGACATCAGCATACCCCTGGGCAACGCCGAGGTGGGCGCCTTTTCCGACGGGGAGAACTTCGTGTCCATCTATGAGACTGTCCGGGGCTCGGATGTATTTGTGGTCCAGTCCACCAGCAGTCCCGTCAACGACAACCTGATGGAAATGCTCATTATGATCGACGCCCTCAAGCGGGCCTCCGCGGGACGCATCACCGCCGTCATCCCCTATTTTGGCTACGCCCGGCAGGACCGCAAGACCAAGCCCCGGGACCCCATCTCCGCCAAGCTGGTGGCCAATCTGATTACCCGGGCGGGGGCTGACCGGGTGCTCACCATGGACCTCCACGCCGACCAGATCCAGGGCTTCTTCGACATTCCTGTGGACAATCTCCGGGGCTCCCCTGTCTTTGTGGACTACTTCCTGCGCCGCTACGCCGCCTGCCACGACGAGACCATGGTGGTCTCCCCCGATGTGGGCAGCGTGGCCCGGGCCAGGGCCTTCGCCCAGAAGCTGGAGATGCCCATGGCCATCGTGGATAAGCGCCGGCAGAAGGCCAACTCCTCCGAGGTAATGAACATCATCGGCGATGTGCGGGGCAAGCACGTCATCCTGCTGGACGACATGGTGGACACCGGCGGCTCCCTGTGCCATGCGGCCCAGGCCCTGGTGGAGCTGGGCGGGGCCAAGTCAGTCACCGCCTGTGCCTCCCACGGCGTGCTCTCCGGCCCCGCCTTTGACCGGATTAACGCCTCCTGCCTGGACGAGGTGCTCTTCCTGGACACCATCCGTCCCCGGGAGGATGTGGCGGAGATCTGCCCCAAGATCAAGTACCTATCTGTGGCCCATATCTTTGCCGAGGCCATCGAGCGCATCTACGAGGAGCGCTCCGTGTCCAAGCTCTTCAACTAAGAGCAAATTTTCCTTTCCCCAGGCAATATTCTCCGCTATCATGGTGGGGCGAGAGCACTTCTCGCCCCACTTCTCCTGTATGTTGATGAGGTGTCCCCATGCTGTTTGCAAAAAAAGGGCCGGTGACCTGGCTGGTAGTGGGCCTGGGCAATCCCGGCGATTTGTACGAAAATACCCGACACAACGCCGGTTTCCAGGTGATCGACGCGCTGGGTGAGCGGGGCAAGTTCCCCGTCCAGCGCCTGAAGTTTCATGCCCTGACCAACACCGCCATCATAGGCGGACAGGGGGTTTTGGTGATGAAGCCGGTCACCTATATGAACCTGTCCGGCCAGGCAGTGGGGGAGGCCGCTCACTTTTACAAGATCCCCCCTGACCACGTGCTGGTCATTTCTGACGACGTGGACCTGCCCCTGGGCAAGCTGCGCATCCGCAAGGGGGGCTCCGCCGGCGGCCACAACGGGCTGAAGAGCATCATCCAGCACCTGGGCACTGACCAGTTCCCCCGGCTCAAGGTAGGGGTGGGGGGCAAGCCCCACCCCGACTACGACATGGCCGACTGGGTGCTGGGCAAGCTCCAGGGGGAGGATAAAAAGACCATGGAGCAAGCCGCCCTCCGGGCCGCCGAAGCGGTGGAATATCTGCTGTCCCAGGACATCGACCGGGCCATGAACCAGTTTAACTAACCCCGCCGCCCGTCCTCCCTGTCCGGAGAGAAAGGGGCGGCTTTGCGCCCGTATCTTCCATATTTTGTAATGTCTTGTGAGGTTTCGCCATGAAAGCATTGCTTCACATCTTAAACAGCGTCCCGGAGTTCCAGCAGCTGCTGGTCGCCCTGGACGCGGGCCGCTCCCCCGCTGCTGTAACCGGCCTGGCCCCGGTGCACCGGGCCCATTTCGCCGCCGGCCTCCACCGGCGGCTGGACTGCCCGGTGGTGATGGTGTGCGCCGACGAGGAGGAGGGCCGCCGCCTAGCAGACGACCTGACCGCTTTTACCGGAGAGCACGTTACCTTTCTGGCTGCCCGGGAGTTTCTCTTCCACGAGGGGGCGGTGGCCTCCAGCCAGTGGGAACACCAGCGTCTGTCCGCCTTTTATCATATGGCCCAGGGCCAGACGCCCCTGGTGGTAGCCACGGTGGAGGCCCTGCTCCAGCGCACCCTCTCCCCCCAGGAGCTGGCCGGCCACACGGTAGTGGTGGAGGCGGATGGGCAGTACGACCTGGAGGAGCTGGCCGACCGCCTAGCCGCCCTGGGCTACACCCGGTGCCAGCAGGTGGAAGGGGTGGGCCAGTTTGCCCTGCGAGGGGGCATTTTAGATGTGTACTCCCCCGCCCAGGACCACCCGGTGCGCATGGAGTTCTGGGACGCCGATGTGGACTCCATGGGGCTGTTTGACGTTTCCAGCCAGCGCCGGGTGGCTCGGCTGGACAAGGCGGTCTTTCTCCCGGTGCGTGAGGTTCTCCCCACTCGGGACGAGGCGGGTCAGTGGCAGCGCGTCCCCGACCGGCTGCTCCCAGCCCGCTATCCCGCCCTGACCACCGCCGCCCACCATCTGCCCGCCGGGGCGGTAATGTGTTTTTCCGAGTCAGGCCGGGTGGCCGAGCGGGGAAAGAACTGGCTGTGGCAGCTCCACGAGGATGTGAAAACTCTCATGGAGCAGGGGCTGGTTGAGGGCAGCCACGCCATCTTTGCCGCCGGGATGGACGAGCTCATGTCTATCCTTTCTGAGTTCTCCCTGTGCTTCTTGGATTCCTTCACCACCTCCACCACCCCCCTGCCCCCCAAAACCCTGCTGTCCGTCCAGGCCCGGCAGCTGTCCTCCTTTGGGGTCAATCTGGAGACGGCGGCGGCCGACCTGACCCAGTTTCAGCGCGCCGGGGCGGCCACGGTGGTGCTGGTGGCCAGCGAGCAGCGGGCCCTGAACCTCCAGGCCCTGCTGCGGGAGCGCAAGATCCGCTCGGCGGTGGACTTTCAGCTCCACGATCTGCCCCAGGCCGGCGGGGTGACCATCGCCGTAGGGGGGCTTTCCTCCGGTTTTGATTATGTGGGCAGCGGCTGGGCGGTACTCACCGAGGGCCAGGGACAAAAGCGCAGGCACGGCAAGCGGCTCAAGCGCTCGGAGGACCGGCGGCGGGTAGACTCCTTCACCGACCTGTCCCCCGGCGACCTCATCGTCCACGAACACCACGGCATCGGCCGGTTCGTGGGTTTGGTGAAGATGCAGGTGGACGGCCTGCAGAAGGACTATATCAAACTGGCCTACGCCGGTTCGGACACCCTGTACCTGCCCGCCACCCAGCTGGACTCCATCTCCAAATACATCGGCGGCGGGGACGATCCGGAAAAGAAGAAGCTGTCCAAGCTGGGGGGCGCCGACTGGGAGCGGGCCAAAAGCCGCACCCGGGCCGCGGTCAAGGACCTGGCCAAGGGGCTCATCCAGCTCTACGCCCAGCGCCAGCGCCAGCCGGGCTTTGCCTTTTCCCCCGACTCCCCCTGGCAGAAGGAGTTCGAGGACGACTTCCCCTATGAGGAGACGGAGGACCAGCTGCGCTCCATCCGGGAGATCAAGGGAGATATGGAAACCCCCCGGCCCATGGACCGGCTGCTGTGTGGCGACGTGGGCTACGGCAAGACGGAGGTGGCCCTGCGCTCGGTGATGAAGTGCGTACTGGACGGCAAGCAGGCCGCTATCCTGGTGCCCACCACCGTGCTGGCCCGCCAGCACTATCTCACCGCCAAGAGCCGGTTTGCCAAATATCCGGTGGAGATCGACGTGGTCAATCGCTTCCGCACCCCCGCCCAGATGAAGAAAGCCCTGGCCGGGGCGGTGGACGGCTCGGTGGACGTGCTCATCGGCACCCACCGGCTGCTCCAGAAAGATGTGAAGTTCAAGGACCTGGGCCTGCTGGTGGTGGACGAGGAGCAGCGCTTTGGCGTCACCCACAAGGAGCGGCTGAAGGAGCTGGCCAAGCAGGTGGACGTACTCACCCTATCCGCCACCCCCATCCCCCGCACCCTGAATATGGCCCTGTCCGGTATCCGGGACATGTCCGCCATTGAGGAGCCCCCCGCCGACCGCCAGCCGGTGCAGACCTACGTACTGGAGCACGACTGGTCGGTGCTGGCCGACGCCATCCGCCGGGAGCTGGAGCGGGGCGGCCAGGTGTACTACCTCCACAACCGGGTGGACACCATCGAGCGCACCGCCACCCATCTGCGGGTCCTGCTGGGGGGCAGCGTGGAGATCGCGGTGGCCCACGGCAAGATGAACCAGGAGGAGCTGGGGGACGTGATGACCCGGATGAGCGACGGGGATGTGGATGTTCTGGTGTGTACCACCATCATCGAAACGGGCATCGACATTGCCAACGTCAACACCCTGATCATCGAGGACGCGGACAAACTGGGTCTGGCCCAGCTCCACCAGATCCGGGGACGGGTGGGCCGCTCCCCCCGGCGGGCCTATGCCTACCTCACCTACCGCCCCGGCAAGGTGCTCACCGAGGTGGCCGCCAAGCGCCTGTCCGCCATCCGGGAGTACGCCGAGTTCGGCTCCGGCTTCAAGATCGCCATGCGGGATCTGGAAATCCGGGGGGCTGGCAACCTGCTGGGCCCTGAGCAGTCCGGTTTTTTGATGAGTGTGGGCTACGATTTATATCTGAAGCTGCTAGAGGAGGCGGTGCTGGAGGAAAAGGGCGAAGCTCCTGTCCCCCTGCAGGAGTGTATGGTGGATCTGGCGGTGTCCGCCGCCATCCCCGACCGTTATGTCCCCTCCCCCGAGCAGCGTATGGACCTGTACCGCCGCATCGCCCGCATCCGCACCCAGGCGGATGCCGACGATATGACCGACGAGCTCATCGACCGCTTTGGGGATCCCCCCCGCCCGGTGAACAACCTGATTGCCATTGCCCAGCTCCGGGGAGAGGCCGCCCCCTGCGGTATTACAGACATCACACAAAAGGGGGACCGGATCACCTTTACCCTGGCCCGGTTTGACCTGCAGGCGGTGTCTGCCCTGGCTGGCGGCTTTTCCGGCCGTGTGTTGTTTTCTCCGGGAGACAAGACCTCCCTGACGCTGAAGCTGAGGAAGGGGGACGACCCCCTGCACCAGGTGGGTACGCTGGTGCGGCAGTACTCCGGGCTGCTGCCCGACGGAGAAGAAAACAAATCGTGAACCTTTTCCCCGCCCCATTGCCATTTCCCCACCAGGGTGGTACAATGTCCCTTATCTATAGGCAGGCTGTGGCCTGCGCCGGTTTGTGAAGCTCAATGGAAGATAGGAGATTTGCGTGATGAAGAAACGTTTGCTTGCCCTACTGCTGGCCGCCGGCCTGACGCTGTCCCTGACCGCCTGCGGCGCCCCCGCCGCCGACAGCAGCGGCGATCCCTCTGCGGACCCTTCCGCCGACGCCAGCGCCGCCCCCTCTGAGCAGATCGAGGTGGATCTCACCCAGGCGCTGCACCCCTTTGCCGCAGGCATGCAGGCCGAGGACACTGCCCTGACCGTCAACGGCCAGGAAGTGCCCGCGGATCTGTTTTTGTACTGGCTGGCCCTGAACTGCACCTACTTCCAGCAGTCCTATGGCCTGCCGCTGGACTCCTATGGGGATGTGGTGTTTCAGGACAGCCTGTCCATGACCGCCTACTATATTCTTCTGGAGCAGAAGGCGCTGGAGGAGGGCTGCCCCCTCACCGACGAACAGCGCTCCGCCATTCAGGAGGCCCTGCTGGCGGACGGGCAGGAGACCTATGATAACCGGAAACTCCTGTTCGATCTCTCCGATGAGACCATGGAGTTCATCTACTCCGTGGCCGATTACTACGACAATCTGCTCAACGCCCTGACCACACAACCCACCCAGGATGAGTTGAATAACTACGTCTATCATGCCAAGCACATCCTGCTGCTCACCGTGGATATGGAGGGCACCCCCACCGTTCAGGAGGATGGGAGTTACGCCTATCCCAGTCTGGATGAGGAGACCATCGCCGAAAAGAAAGCGCTGGCTGACGACCTGCTGTCTCAGCTGCGCTCCAGCGACAACCCGGAGGCCCTCTTCGACGAACTGATGAACGAGTACAGCGAGGACACTGGGCTGGAGAGCAATCCGGACGGCTACACCACCACGGTGGGCCAGATGGTAGCCGCGTTTGAGGATACCGCCCTGGCGCTGAATTTTGGAGAGATCTCCGACGTGGTAGAGTCCTCCTACGGCTACCATATCATCCTGCGGGGTGAGGTGGAGGATCTGGACAGCTATGCCGACCAGTATCGCCAGAGCCAGCTGAGCGGCCAAATTGACCAATGGATGGCGGAGTCTGAGATCACCCCGGTAGAAGCAGTGGAGAATCTGGATGTGGCCAGCTTCTACAACCGCTATACCGCCTGGCAGGAGGCCATGGCCGAGCAGCTCCAGGCCGACAGCGGTGCCGATGCCTCGGCCAGTCCCGATCCGTCCGCCAGCCCCGCCCAGAGCGACTCCGCCGGAGGGTAATACCCCGGCTTATCCTTCTTTTCCCGTTTCATTACTGAATGCCTAACCGACCCGCGGCAAGTGCCGCAGGTCGGTTTTTTGTCCGGTATCGGGCCTGTCCTTCCCTATGTTTCGCCCCGCGCCCTTGCTATAGTATAGGCAGGAACGGCTTTACGGAAAAGGAGTGTTGTCACCGTGGTACAATGGTTTACCAAGCTGCCCGACCAGGTCCTGTCTGAACTGGGCACAGATCAGAAACGGGGCCTGACCAGCGCCCAGGCTCAGCAGCGTCTGGGCGAATGCGGTCCCAACCGGCTGGAGGGTACAAAGAAGGAGAGCTTACTGGGCCGGCTGCTGGATCAGTTCAAAGACCCCATGATTCTGGTGCTGCTGGCCGCGGCAGCCCTCTCCCTGATCTCCACCGGCGGCGAGGACTGGATTGAGGCGGTCATCATCCTGGTCATCGTTCTGGTCAACGCCTGCATCTCCATCTCCCAGGAGAACAACGCGGAAAAAGCCTTGGAGGCCCTGCAAAAGATGTCCGCACCCCTGGCCAAAGTGGTTCGGGACGGGCAAATCGTCCGGCTGGACACTGAAGCGCTGGTGCCCGGAGACATCATCCTGCTGGAGGCCGGCGACCTGGTCCCTGCCGACGCCCGCATTCTGGAGTGCGCCAACCTGAAGGCGGACGAGTCCGCCATGACCGGGGAGTCCGTCCCGGTGAGCAAGCAGGCCATGGCTTTCCTGCCGGAGGGCACCGCCCTGGGAGACCGGAATAACATGGTCATCTCCTCCACTGTCATCACCAACGGCCGGGCCACCTGCGTGGTCACCGCCACCGGCATGGACACCGAGGTGGGTCGCATCGCCCAGATGCTCACGGATACGCAGGACGTCACCACTCCCTTGCAACGGAAGATGACCGAGATCTCCAAAACCCTGTCTTTTCTTTGCCTGAGCGTATGCGCGGTTATGTTTGGCGTGGGACTGATCTATGGCCGGGAGCTGCTGGCCATGTTTCTGTCCGCCGTCTCCCTGGCAGTGGCCGCCATTCCCGAGGGTCTGCCCGCCATTGTCACCATCGTGCTGGCCCTCGGGGTGCAGCGCATGGCGGGGCGCAATGCAATTGTGAAGAAGCTGCCTGCGGTGGAGACCCTGGGCTGCGCGGGGGTGATCTGCTCGGACAAGACCGGCACCCTCACCCAGAACCGCATGACGGTGGTAGAGGTGTGGTCCTGGGAAGACCGGCGCCGGAAGGATACCCTTACCGTGGGCACTTTGTGCAATGACACGGTGCTGACCTACCATGAGGACGGCTCCCCCAGAACCGCCGGCGATCCCACTGAGACCGCCTTCGTGGACGCCGCCTTCCGGGACGGCCTGGACAAAAATATCCTGGAACAGCAGATGCCCCGAGTCTCGGAGCTCCCCTTTGACTCCCAGCGCAAGCTCATGAGCACTATCCACTCCCGAAACGGTAAGCTGCGGGTCATGGTCAAGGGGGCGCCGGACGTCCTGCTGGCCCGCTGCTCTTCCCTATTGGGCAGCGCCCCCATGCCCCTCACCCCCTCCCTGATCCGGCGGGTGGATGAAGCCAATGCCGCCATGGCGGAAAAGGCCCTGCGGGTACTGGGCTGCGCCTACAAGGACCTGGACGTGCTGCCGCCGGGGGAGCCTACCTCCCAGCTGTTGGAAACCGGCCTGACCTTTGTGGGGCTGGTGGGCATGATCGACCCGCCCCGGATGGAGGTCAAACAGGCGGTAGAGCAGTGTTACAGTGCCGGTATCCGCCCGGTGATGATCACCGGCGACCACAAGCTGACCGCCGTGGCCATCGCCAAGGAGTTAAATATCTTCCGCAAGGGCGACCTGGCCATCACCGGAGAAGATCTGGACTTTATGTCCCAGGAGCTGCTGGAGCAGGATGTGGAGCGGTTCTCCGTTTATGCCCGGGTGTCCCCGGAGCATAAAATGCGCATCGTCCAGGCCTGGCAGAAGAAGGGCATGGTGGTGGCCATGACGGGGGACGGCGTCAACGACGCCCCCGCCCTGAAGGCCGCCGACATCGGATGCGCCATGGGAATCACCGGCACCGACGTGGCCAAGGGGGCCGCGGACATGATCCTCACCGACGACAACTTCGCCACCATCGTCCACGCTGTGGAGCAGGGCCGGGGTATCTACGCCAACATCAAAAAGGCCATCCATTACCTGCTCAGCTGCAACATCGGGGAGATCCTCACCCTATTTCTGGCCACCGTGTTCAACTTTCAGCAGGACCCCCTGGTGCCCGTCCAGCTACTATGGCTGAATCTGGTCACCGATTCCCTGCCCGCCCTGGCCCTGGGGATGGAGCCGGTGGAGCGCTCGGTCATGACGGAGAAGCCCCGCTCAGCCCGGGACCCCCTCTTCAACCGGGCCTTCTCCCTCCGCCTGGCCTGGCAGGGCGCCATGGTGGGCCTACTCACCCTGGCCGCCTACTGGCTGGGCGAATACATACTCAGCGACCCCGCCCGGGCGGATGCCACGGCCAACACCATGGCCTTCGCCACCCTGACCTTCTGTCAGCTATTTCACGCCTTTGACGTACGCAGCGAGGACCAGTCCCTGTTCCGGCTGGGCTTGCTGTCCAATCCCGCCATGAACAAGGCCTTTCTGGTGGGCATGACCCTCCAGCTGTCCGTGCTGGTCATTCCGCCCCTGATGGAGGTATTCCGGGTGTGCCCCCTTTCCCCGGTGGAGTGGGCCTGCGTGCTGGGTCTGGCGGTTCTCCCCGTCGTTGTGTGTGAGCTGGAAAAGGCCGTGCGCCGTCCCGCCCACGCCGGAACCGGTAATCGAAAGTAAAAAAGCGGCGCAGGCCGGGGCCCGAAATGGGCCGCTGGCCTGCGCCGTTTGACATTGGCACTGGGAGTACGCCCCCCCCTTATGCCACCTGCTCCCTGGCGGCGCTTTTACGCAGAACTGAGAAAAGCAGCAGCAGCGCGATGGTGATCAGGATGTGGGACAGTCCTGCGATGCCGGAGACCATGGCATCCATGGAGGTGGTCAACTCCACCTGCAGCACCTCCAAAATCCCCCTGGCCAGCAGGGTGCAGACCAGGAAGGGCAGCGCAATGTTGTACAGCACGAAAAAGCTCCGGAACCCCTTTGTGTCCACCAGGGTGGAGTCCTGCCGGGCAAACAGGGCCAGAATCAAAAACAGGAACATCCCCAGGGTGAACAGGTGGGTGTGCAGCTTGCTCAGGGTGGTAATCCCCGTGTAGTCGTTCCACTTGGTAAACTCCCGGTAAAATACCCCGGCCACCGCCGCCAGCAGGCAATACACCATGGCGGTATTGATCAGTTTCTTCATCTCTCCGTCTTCCTTTCCTCCGGGCCTGGAGCCCGGCTGGTCAAATTTCTGTCCTACAGCATAGCACAACCTTGGTCCGCCGGTCAAGACCGGCCCCTCTGGGTCCGGGCCAACCCCTGCCGGAAGGCCTCCAGAGTGTCCTCCGTCTCGTCCAGCCAATAGGGCCGGGCGGGGGTGTCCCCGTCGAAGTCGGCATAACTGAACCACACGGCGATCTTGATGTTGGGGTAGTCCCCCATGTGGTCAAACATGTTGTTGATCCAGGCCACCTTGTCCCCCCCGATGCTGGAGGAGGCAAACTCCGTGATGATCCAGGGGTATTGGGAGAAGTGGGGCAGGTACATCTCCTGGATCTCGTCATAGATCTCGTCGAACTCCCGCCACTGCTCATTCCACTGGGTGTAGTAGGTGCCGTTGTTGTAGCCCGTCACCCCCAGCATCTGGAAATACTCCTGGCCGGGGCAGTAGGCCAGGGAATCGTTCCACTTGGAGGGCGGGGCATTGCGGTCGTTGGGATTGAAGATCCAGATGCAGTTGTCCACCCCTTCCTCCTGGAAAATCTGGTAGATCCGGTGCCACACGCTGACAAACAGCTGGGGATCGCCCAGGTTTACCACGCCGCCGTAGCTGGTCCAGTCGGAGTTCATCTCATTGTTCACCCGGAACAGGAAGGGATGGCCCCAGTCCGCCGCCTGGCGGGCGAAGGAGCGGATGGGCTCGTCCAGCTCCCCCCGGTAGAGGTCCAGCAGCGGGGAGCGGGCGAACATGTCCTCGTTGTTGTTATCCGTCACCTGAAAGGTGAGCTCCACAATGCGGCCGTTCTGCCGGTTTTCCTCCATAAATTCTGTGGGGAAATCGGTATTCAGGGGCACATAAGACAAGATCACGTCAAAGGTATAGCCCAGCGCCTGTTCCAGCGCCGGCACCGTCTCCCGGATCCCGGTCTCGTAGATATCCTGAGTGAACACGCCCCAACGCAGCCCGTCCCCGTTGACGATATCGTCAAAGACTTGGGCAGTCTCCCCCGTCCAGTTTTCCGGCAGGGTCAGGTTGTACTGGGTGGCGTACACCCCCTCCCCTGTGGGATCGAAGACCCACATCTGGGAGATGCCCTGGCACAGACGGTCCCGCAGGGCAGCGTCGGCGCTGTCATAGCGGCACATCACCCGCAGGTACTCCCGGCTGCCGGTATATACCGTGGCGTAGAGATAGCCATCGTGCACCGCGTCCCCCGGGTCCTGGATGACGGCGGAGATGAAGTCCACACCGCTCTCATCCGTCCACCGCTCCACGCTCACCCGGTTGTTCTCCTGCCAGGTCTGGCTGAGCAGGAATCGGTACTCATAGTGCTCCACATGCTCCCGCACCGAATCATCCTGGAACAGGAAAGGCAGGAAGGTGGACAGCTCAAAGCGGATCACATCCCCCAGGCCATTGTAGGTGGCCGTCTCCCGGGAGATGGTAGCGTCAAACCCCTCCCCCTGCGCCCGGGTGAACAGTGGAGACAGGGTGAAGTCAAACTCCGTGCCCGCCGGGAAATCCAGCAGATAGCCGTCCAGTTCGTTCACCAGCCGGGTCACCGTGCCGTCCTGGTAAACGGTCTTCCGGTCCGTCTGGCCGTCAAAGGCGTCCACCGCCGCCCCGTCCCCGTAGTACTGGACGGCATATCCCTCCGCCAGCCCGGCGGTGCGGCTGGCCTGGGAGATGGGCTCCATGCCCAGCACCTCGTACTTCAGCGCCCGCTTCACCGGCAGCAGGTAGGGATTCTGGGAGGAGATCAGCTCCCACACGCAGGCGATCAGCCCCAGGGCAACCAGCACCAGCAGGCAGACGGCCCATCGGGGCAGTTTTTTCTTCTTGGCGTTCATGGCGAATCCTCCATAGCAAGCGTTGTTCTATTATACCGCCGAGGCTGAGCTGCCGCAACCCCCAATCCCCGTTCCCTCCGCCGGGGCTGTCAGAAAGGGCGGGGCTGCAAGCCCAGCCGTCTCTTAGCTTTGTTTTCAGCATAGCAGGCCCTACCCTGTTTGGCGGCCGTTCCGCCGTTTCTTTTGGCTGCGGATACGGCCTCTATTCCGCCGCCAGCCGCCACACCCGCTCCACATCCTCCGGCTCGGCGTGGCCCTCAAAGACCTTTTCTCCCCCCACATACCAAGTTGGGACATAGTAATAGTCGTGGGCGTCGGCAAAAGCCGCCTCCCGGCTCTCATCCACAATGCGCAGGGGGATATCCTGCCACTCCGGGTGTGCCTTCAGCAGCTTCTCCTGGGCCTGGATGGCCAGCTTGCAGTGGGGACAGCCGGGGAGAATGAACATCAGAATTTCTTTCATAGCCAGTTCCTTTCTCAAAAGATTCTTTTGTTTCCCGCGAAACTATGTTACCATGTTTTCAAGGAAAAGAACAGGAGGACTTTCCATGACCCATGAGGACTACATGCGCCAGGCCCTGGATCTGGCCCAGGCCTGTATCCCCGGCGGCGACGTGCCGGTAGGCTGCGTTATCGCCGATGCCCAAGGGAACATCATCGGCCGGGGCCGCAACCGCCGGGAGGCGGACGGCAGCGCCGTGGCCCACGCAGAGATCGAGGCCATCACCCAGGCCTGCAAAGCTGTGGGCAGCTGGCGGCTGGAGGGCTGCACCCTGTACGTCACCCTGGAGCCCTGCCCCATGTGCGCCGGAGCCATCCTCAACGCCCGGATTGCCCAGGTGCGCTACGGCGCCCGGGAGGAGA
Source organism: Candidatus Enterenecus stercoripullorum (assembly GCA_018716015.1). Lineage (GTDB taxonomy): Bacteria > Bacillota > Clostridia > Oscillospirales > Oscillospiraceae > Enterenecus > Enterenecus stercoripullorum. The sequence goes on from DVKM01000065.1 coordinate 24,542, forward strand.
AGTCCGGGTGCTGCGGGTCGGTGCTCAACCTGTTTGAGGAGCGGTTCAACCACCGCCCCCGGATCTACGGCGGGCTGCTGGAGCAGGCCTGCCGGCAGATTTTGGAGGACTTTTTTGCCGCGATCCGAAAAAAATCGTGAAGCCTTTTTGATTTAATACTTTTGTAACAACTTTCCTCGAACTTTTGTAATGAATTTCCTTTATCTTAATCCTTGCAAGAGATATCCTTTCTTTTTCATTCTATCCTCCATCCTTTGAACCGAGGCATGCAAGCTGCCTCGGTTCGTCTTTTTGTAAGAAGCCCGGAGCCGTTGTGAGCAGCCTGGGTGGACCGGAGCGCGGCATGCAAGCCAGAAATACAAGGCAGGCCCCAAGGGCCTTCCCTCCCCATCTCCATCCATAGGCAGCTGCCCATGGATTTTTCTTTTCAGACTATCATTTGCCCCCTTTTGTTCCCTCTTCAGCAAAACTGGACGCCGCCCTCCGGGCTCATGGACTTCACCCTGGCCAGGGATTCCACCCGGACCCCCATGGAACGGATCAGCGCCCCGCCGGGCTGGAAGGCCTTCTCCACTGCCACGCCGGCCCCTACCAGGGTGGCGCCCGCCTGCTCCACCAGCCGGATCAGCCCTTGAAGCGCCGCGCCGTTGGCCAGGAAATCATCCAGGATCAAAACCCGGTCTGTGGGGAGTAAAAAGCGTTTGGACACCATGATGTCATACACCCGGCCGTGGGTAAAAGACTCCACCTGAGTGGTGTACACGTCCCCGGCAAGGTTCTTGCTCCTGCCCTTCTTGGCAAAGACCACGGGGGCCTGAAAGGCCTGGGCGGCGATACAGGCGATGCCGATGCCTGAGGCCTCGATGGTCAGGATCTTGCTGACCCCTTCCCCCGCATACAGCCGGGCCCACTCCTCCCCCATCTGGGCAAACAGTTCCACATCCATCTGGTGGTTTAAAAAGCTGTCCACCTTTAAAACATCGCCGTCCTCAACAGTACCGTCCCGTCGAATGCGGTCCTCCAGCAGTTTCACGGCACTGCGCCCCCTTTCTCTCTTTCGTATCCATTTGGTGTTCAGCATCTGTCCCCCTCATTGTAGCAAAAACTGTCCCATCCCGCCACTCCTATTTTAAAAGCACAAAACTCCCGCCGCCTCCCCCCTCCTTCGACGGAAACCTCCCGTGGGATATGGTATAATTTTGGAAAATTCTAACATAAGGCGGCGATTTTATGGCCTTCTTTCCCAAGTCTTCCAAACGGCAGGTGCTGGATCTTCCCATCACCTCCATCATTCCTAACCCCAATCAACCCCGTCAGATATTTGACGAGGAGGAGCTGAGCGAATTGTCCCGGTCCATTGCCCAGCTGGGCATTTTACAGCCCCTTTCCGTTCGCCGGGCCCAGGGCGGCTGGGAACTGATCGCCGGCGAGCGGCGGCTGCGGGCGGCCCAACGGGCGGGCCTTGCCACCGTACCCTGTCTCCCGGTGGAGGCGGACGAGGACACCTCTGCCCTGCTGGCCCTAGTGGAAAACATTCAGCGCAAGGATCTTGATGTGTGGGAGGAGGCGGCGGCGCTGCGGCAGCTCATTGACCGGTTTCATCTCTCCCAGGAGGAGGCGGCCCGCCGGGTGGGTAAAAGCCAGTCCGCTGTGGCCAATAAACTGCGGCTTCTGAAACTGCCAGATGACGTGATTGCCGGATTGAAACAGGCGCGGCTCACTGAGCGCCATGCCCGGGCTCTCCTCCGGCTGGACAGCCCCGAGCTGCAGCGCAAGGCCGCCTTGCACATCATTCGCTCCGGCCTGAATGTGGCCCAGGCAGAGCAGTACATAGACAGGCTGTGCCGGAAGCCCCGCCGAAAGGCCATCCCCCTCTACCGTACCAAAGACGTCCGTCTGTTTCTCAACACCATTCAGCGGGGCCTGGCGGTGATGCAGTCCGCCGGTGTTCAGGCCCACTGCGGCCGGGAGGAGACCGACCGGGAGATCACCCTGACCATTCACATTCCCAAATAAAAATACCGGCGGTCCCAGAGAAGGGTTGGGACCGCCTTTCTATTACTCTTTTTCCAGCCTTGTTGTTTCACGTGAAACAACACACATGGGTGTAGGTCCCTTTGGCACTGCCAGGAAAAACTATGGAATGTTTCACGTGAAACATTCCATAGTTTTTCCTCTTCCTCCTTGGAAAGTGGTTGCAATGTGCTTTGGAAATAGATATAATAAAAGCTACCGACATTATGTCCGGTTGTTCATGCTGCGGCGCGGCGCGCCGGGAAAAGGCGGGGATTTCCTATGGGCAAGACCATTGCAATTGTCAATCAAAAAGGCGGTGTGGGAAAGACCACCACCTGTGTAAACCTGGCTGCCGCTCTCACCGGGCTGGGGGCTAAGGTGTTAGTGTGCGATTTTGACCCCCAGGGCAACGCCACCTCCGGATTTGGCGTGGACAAGACCCACTCCCCCAACATTTATGACGTGATCATGGGGCTGATTCCCCTCTCCCGGGCTGTGGTGTCCACCAAGTGGGCCGATGTGGTACCGGCCAACAAATCCCTGTCCGGCGCAACCGTGGAACTGATCTCTCTGGAGCAGCGGGAATACCGTCTGCGCGACGCCATCAAAGAGGTGAAGGATCGCTACGATTTCCTGTTTATCGACTGCCCCCCTTCCCTGGAGCTGCTTACCCTGGACGCTTTGTGCGCCGCGGACACCCTTTTGGTGCCGGTCCAGTGTGAGTACTACGCCTTGGAAGGGCTCAGCGATCTGCTGTATACCGTCCGTCTGGCCAAGCGCTCCCTCAACCCTTCTCTGGAGCTGGAGGGCGTGCTGCTCACCATGTACGACGGGCGCACCAACCTGTCCATGCAGGTGGCGGAAGAGGTTAAGCGCTACTTCCCCGGCAAGGTGTATGCCTCCGTGATCCCCCGAAACGTCCGGCTCTCCGAGGCCCCTAGCCACGGGAAGCCCGTGTCCGCCTATGACCGGCTGTCCCGGGGATCGGACGCCTACGAGGCCATGGCCCGGGAATTTTATCGTAAAAACGCCGACAAGATTTCCTGAACAGATTTAGAAAGGAAGGTTTGTACTCATGGCAAAAGCCAAAGGTCTGGGCCGGGGCCTGGGCGCCCTCATGGGCGACGCCGCCTTGCAGACGCAGGAGTCCGGCTCTGTCTTTTTGCCCATCTCCCAGGTGGAGCCCGGCTTGCATCAGCCTAGAAAGTATTTTGATGACGAGGCCCTGTCTGATCTGGCCGACTCCATTCGGGAGCACGGCGTCATTCAGCCCCTGACCGTGCGGCGGCTCAGCTCCGGATATTATCAAATCATTGCCGGCGAGCGCCGGTGGCGGGCAGCCAAATTGGCAGGACTTGCCGAAGTGCCCGCCGTCATTGTGGAGGCCGATGACAAAAAGGTCATGGAGTTGGGTCTGATTGAAAATCTCCAGCGGGAGGACCTCAATCCCATGGAGGAAGCAGAGGGCTACCTCCTGCTGCTCACCGACTACGGTATGACCCAGGAAGAGGTAGCCAAACGGATGGGCAAGTCCCGCCCCGCCATTGCCAACGCCCTGCGGCTCACCGCCCTGCCCCCCGCCGTCCGGGAACTGCTGGTGAAAGGGGCTCTCTCCGCCGGACACGGCCGGGCCGTGCTTATGGTGGAGGGAGAAACAGCCCAGGAGGCCTTTGCCAAAGAAATCGTTCAGCAGGGGCTCAGCGTCCGGCAGGCAGAAGCCGCGGCAAAGAACTTTACTTTAACCCCTCCCACCCCCAGGCGGAAGCCAAAAGAGGACCCCAACCGCATTTATGTGGAGGCGGCGGAACAGAGCCTGTCCGGCCGCTTGGGCCGAAAGGTCACCATTACCACCGGCCGGAGGAAGGGGCGCCTGGAGCTGGAGTTTTACAATATGGACGATTTGAACAGCCTATTGGATCTGTTGAACACCCTCGTCCCCAAAACTGTACAGGAGGGTGAGTCCATTGGCTAAAAACCCATCTCAGACCGATCTGCCCGAGGAGGAGCTTTCCAAGGGCGATCCCCCGATCCGGCCCCAGCGCAAACAGTCGGTGGTCATCTACCTGGTCATTCTCTTTGCCGCCGCGTTCCTGCTGCTCCTGATGGCCTACTTCATGCAGCAGCGCAACAGCAACGCCATCATTGGCAATCTCCAGGATTCTCTCACCTCCTTCCAAACGGTGGACGAGCTGCGGGACGAAAATGAACTGCTTCAGGAGCAGATCTCCCACCTGGAAGACCAGCTTCAGCAGGCCCAGGCCGATTTACAGCAGGTGGAAGAAGCCGCCCAGGAAACCGCCGGGCAAATTGAACAGCTGCAACGGCAGCTGGAGGCCCTTTCCCTACTGAGCCAGGCGGAGTCTCTCTATTACACGGGCGCCCCGGAAGACGCCGCGGAAGTTTTACAGCGCCTGGCCGATCAGGAGGATCTGATTCAAGCGTTGGAGGAAGATCAGGCCACCCGGTATCGAGCTTTGCAGGATTCCCTTATCCAGGCGGGCTATCTGGAGGAACCCGAGGGATAATCGATATCCCGGGCCAAGTTTACAGGAAACTTTGTTTCACGTGAAACATCAGCAAACTCATAAATAACAGGAAAGGTGCGTTGACCATGCTGGATCTCAAATTTATCCGGGAGAACCCGGAAGCCGTAAAGGAAAACATCAAAAAGAAGTTTCAGGACGAGAAGCTCCCCCTGGTGGACCAGGTTCTGGAGCTGGACCGCCGCAACCGGGACGCCATGACCGAGGCCAACAACCTCCGGGCCGCCCGGAACACCCTGTCCAAGCAGGTGGGCGTTCTCATGGGGCAGGCAAAAAAAGACCCCGCCAAGCTGGAAGAGGCGGAGGCCACCAAGGCCCAGGTAAAGGCCAACGCCGACCGGCTGGCGGAATTGGAGCAGATGGAGGATGAGCTGGCCAAGGAAATCCACAAGATCATGCTGGTCATCCCCCAGATAATCGACCCTTCCGTCCCCATCGGCCCCGACGACAGCCACAATGTGGAGGTGGAGCGGTTTGGCGACCCGGTGGTTCCCGACTATAATATCCCCTATCACACCGAGATTATGGAGAAGTTTGACGGCATTGATATGGACGCCGCCGGCCGGGTGTCCGGCGCGGGCTTCTACTACCTCTTGGGGGACATCGCCCGGCTCCACTCCGCGGTACTGGCCTATGCCCGGGACTTTATGATCAACAAGGGCTTCACCTACTGCATCCCCCCCTTTATGATCCACGGCAACGTGGTAGAGGGGGTTATGAGTCAGACCGATATGGATGCCATGATGTATAAGATCGAGGGGGAGGACCTATATCTCATCGGCACCAGCGAGCATTCCATGATCGGCAAGTTTATCGACCAGATCATCCCCGAGGACTCCCTGCCCCAGACCCTCACCTCCTACTCCCCTTGCTTCCGCAAGGAAAAGGGCTCCCACGGTATCGAGGAGCGGGGCGTGTACCGCATCCACCAGTTTGAAAAGCAGGAGATGATCGTGGTGTGCAAACCTGAGGACTCCATGCCCTGGTACGAGAAGATGTGGCGGTACTCCGTGGAGCTGTTCCGCTCCCTGGACATCCCTGTGCGGCAGCTGGAGTGCTGCTCCGGTGACCTGGCCGATCTGAAGGTCAAGAGCTGCGACATTGAGGCCTGGTCCCCCCGGCAGCAGAAATACTTCGAGGTGTGCTCCTGCTCCAATCTGGGCGACGCCCAGGCCCGCCGCCTGAAGATGCGTGTGAAGGGCGAGAAGGGCACCTACCTGCCCCACACCTTAAACAATACCGTAGTGGCCCCTCCCCGGATGCTCATCGCCCTCCTGGAGAATAACCTCCAGGCGGACGGCACCGTGAAAATTCCTGCTGCACTTCGGCCCTATGTA
>DVKM01000066.1 GCA_018716015.1 Candidatus Enterenecus stercoripullorum
CACAAATTGGGCGTCCTCCAGGCAGGCGCTGTGGCTGACGTACATGGTCTGGCTGGCTGGGTCAGTGCCCAGCTCCTGGATCTTATCCACCAGGGCCAGCAGAGAGGCCTTGCGGCCCCGGGCCTTGGCCATGTTGATGAGGTGGCCCTCATCGTCCATGTGCATCACCGGCTTGATCTGAAGCATGGTGCCCACCAGGGCGGTGGCGGCGGACACCCGCCCGCCCCGTTTCAGGAAATATAGGTCGTTCACCGTGAACCAATGGCACTGGTGCAGCCGGTAGTCCAGCGCCCAGTCCCGCACCGCTTCAATGCTCTTGCCCTGCTGGCGCAGTCGGGCGGCCTGGGCCACCATCATGCCCTGCCCCAGAGAGGCGCACAGGGTGTCCACTGCGTAGATCTTCCGCTCCGGGTAGTGCTCGGCCAGGTCGTCCGCGGCGATCTGGAAGGAGTTGAAGGTGGTGGACAGGCCAGAGGAGAAACCCAGCACCAGCACGTCCTTGCCCTGCTTCAGAAAAGGCTCCAGCAGCTCCGTGGCCTCACCCACGTTGACCGCGTTGGTGGTCGCCATCTCCCCAGCCGCCAGCCGGGAGTAGAAGTCCTCAGGGCTCATCTCCCGGTTGTCCGGATAGTTCCGGTAGGTCTTATCCCCCAGGATGAACGCCAGGGGCGCCACCTGGAGCTCCAGCTCCTCCACCAGATTGGCCGGCAGGTCGCAGGATGAATCAGTTACGATGACATAGTCGCTCATAATCATGTCCTCCCTATACAAACAAAATCAGATCACAGGGCCCGTGCCCTTGGGTTTACTTTTCTTTCTTTCCCTTCTTCTTTTCCCCGGTGAGCAGCTCGCTATATCCGTCCCGCTGGGCCATAATGGCCAGCACCCGCCGGCAGGCCAGCCCGTCGGCGTAGCTGCGCAGGGCCAGGTCCAGCACCACCTTGGGCAGGTCATGGTCGCCGGTGTTCTCATCCAGCCGCTGGGCGGCGGCGGACAGGGCCGCGTCCAGATAGGCCCAGAAGTACTCGTACTGGCGCTTGGAGTCTTGCCGCTCCCGGCCGATGGCGGTCAGCGCCCGCATCTCCCGCACCGACAGCACCTGCTTGAGGGCGCTGATAGCGGTGAGGTAGGCCAGGTGCTCCTGGCCGTATTTCTTGCCGTTTGCCCGGGAGAGCAAGCCGTCCTTGATATAGTTGTTGATCATGGCCGGGGTGAGGCCGTCCCCCTCCTCAAAGGAGATCATCTGCCGGGACAGGTAGGACACCACCTGATCCATATATAGGGGAATGTCGGGCAGTTCCTCCCAAGTGTCCGGCCGGTGCTGCTCCAGGCAGCGCTTGAGCTCTTGCAGCTGCTCCATCCGGGCTACCCTCCCAATCTTGTTTCTATTATACTATCACACGGTTCTCCAAACGTAAAGAGGGAACACAGCTCCAGATGGGAAAATAGAGTTGCAATCCGCCGCCGTTTCCGGTACAATGGTCATGCATTCCCGCTCCAGGGGCCGGTCGGGTCCTTGGGCCGGAGAGAAAGAAGGAAAGGATTGATCTGTGAATGAAACTGTGGCGCAACTGGATGGGGGCCGCCCTTCTGGCGGCGCTGGTCCTGTCCCTGGCAGGCTGCGGCTCCAGCGGCGGAGCAGGCGCTTCCCCCGGGCCAGAGAGCAGCAACCAGGCAGGCGGCTCCGTGACCGCCAATGAGGACTACTTCATATGGCAGGGCAACACCATCACCGGCTTGAGTGAGAGCGGCCTGCAGCAAGAGGAGCTGGTCGTCCCTGCCCGGTGCGAAGAGATCGGGGATTACGCCTTTACACGCTCACAGAGCCTGCGCCGGGTAAGCTTTGAAAGCGATCAGGATATTCAGCTTGGCTCTGCTTTCCAGGGCGTATCAACCGTAGAGTCTATCACGCTGCCCGCCCAGCTCACCAGCCTGGCCGACTGCACCTTTAGTCTCTGTTCCGCCCTGAAATCCATCGACATCCCCGCGGGGGTGACAGAGATCCAGGAGGATGGCTTTGAGTTCTGCGAGGCCCTGGAAGAGGTGAATTTCCTAGGGGATCACATCACCGCCATTCCTGAGGGCGCCTTTAACGGCTGCACCTCCCTCACCAGCATCAATCTGCCAGACTCCATCACCTTCATCGGGCCCCAGGCGTTCCAAAATTGTGAGTCGTTGACCTCCATCACCCTGCCGGAGGGCCTGAAAACCCTTGGCAGCATAGCCTTTACCGGTTGTAATCTCACCCAGATGGTCATCCCCGCAGGGATGGAGCTGGAGGTATACGACCCCGAAACCCTGCCCTTCTATAAGTGTACCCACGACGATGGCATGACCGTCTATGTCACCGAGGGCTCCTGGGCCGATGAACACTTCAATGAGCTGTGGGGCTTTACCTCCATGACCAAAGCCTATTCCGCCGACTGACAAACAGCGCAGACGGGCGGGAAGCCATATGGCTTCCCGCCCGTCTTTTCACCGCGCACGGCGGCGTTTTACTTGTGGTCCACGCTGTACATGTGCTCGATGAGATCCAGCACCTTGTTGGAGTAGCCCATCTCGTTGTCGTACCAGCTGACCACCTTGACGAAGGTGTCGGTCAGCGCGATACCGGCCTTGGCATCGAAGATGGAAGTGCGGGGATCGCCCAGGAAGTCGCTGGACACCACGTCCTCGTCGGTGTAGCCCAGGATGCCCTTCAGCTCGCCCTCGCTGGCCTCCTTCATGGCCTTGCAGATCTCCTCGTACTTGGCGGGCTTGGCCAGGTTGACAGTCAGGTCCACTACGGACACGTCCAGAGTGGGAACCCGCATGGACATGCCGGTGAGCTTGCCGTTCAGGGAGGGGATCACCTTGCCCACGGCCTTGGCCGCGCCGGTGG
>DVKM01000067.1 GCA_018716015.1 Candidatus Enterenecus stercoripullorum
CGATGGCCACGTCGGTGCCTGCGCCGATGGCCAGGCCCACGTCTGCTCGGGCCAGGGCAGGGGCGTCGTTGATGCCGTCGCCCACCATGGCCACCTTCTCTCCCTGGGCCTGGAGGGCGGCCACCTGCCGCTCTTTGTCGGCGGGCAGCACCTCGGCAATGACCTGGGTGAGTCCCAGCTCCCTGCCGATGGCATCGGCGGTACGCTGGTTGTCGCCGGTGAGCATGACCACCTTCAACCCCAGCTTTTGGAAGCCCTCGATGGCCGTTTTGCTGGTGGGCTTTACGGTGTCAGCCACAGCGATGATGCCTATGGGTCTGCCGTCCTGCACGAAGAACAGGGGGGTCTTGCCCTGCTGGGCCAGCTGGTCGGAAATCATCTGATCCTGGCCCAGAGCTATCCCGGCGTCAGCCAGCATGGCGGCGTTGCCCGCCAGGAACCGGGCGCCTTGAATTTCCCCTTCAATCCCTTTGCCGTGTACGGCATGAAAGTTTGTCACGGGGACCAGGGGGATGCCGCGGTGCTGGGCCTCCTCCACGATGGCGGCGCCCAGGGGATGCTCCGAGGGCTTTTCCAGGCTGGCGGCTACGCACAACAGCTCTTCTGCAGTGGTGGAGTCCAGAGGGTATAGGTCGGTGACCTTGGGCTTGCCCTGGGTGACGGTACCTGTCTTGTCCAGCACCACGGTGGTCACCGAGCGCAGGGTCTCCAGACCCTCGGCGGATTTGATGAGGATACCGTACTGCGCGCCTTTCCCGGTGCCTACCATGATGGCTACGGGAGTGGCCAGCCCCAGGGCACAGGGGCAGGAGATGACCAGCACCGCCACGGCGGAGGTGAGGGCCTGCTCCACGCTGTGGCCGGTAGCCAGCCAGACGACGGCGGTGACCAGGGCGATGGCCATGACCACAGGGACAAACACGCCGGCTACCTTGTCCGCCAGCTTGGCGATGGGGGCCTTGGAGGAGGCGGCCTCGTCCACCAGCCGGATCATCTGGGCCAGGGTGGTGTTCTCCCCCACACGGGTGGCCCGGAGAGTGAGGGCACCGGACTTGTTGATGGAGGCGGAGATCACTGTGTCCCCGGGGCCTTTGTCCACGGGGATGGACTCGCCGGTGAGGGCGGACTCGTCCACGCTGGACGCCCCCTCCACCACTACGCCGTCCACGGGCACCGCGCCGCCGGGGCGCACCAGTACCAGATCCCCTGCCTGAACTTGCTCCACAGGGATCTCCTCCTCTGCCCCGTCCCGGAGGACGGTGGCGGTCTTGGGGGACAGGTCCATGAGTCGGGAGATGGCCTGGCCGGTCTTGCCCTTGGAGCGGGTCTCCAGATACTTGCCCACGGTGATGAGGGTGACGATCATGCCGGCGGACTCAAAGTACAGGTCCATGGAATACCGCTCCACCAGCGCCAAATCGCCGTGACCCAATCCCCAGCCGATGAAGTACAGGGCCGCGATGCCATAGATCACGGCAGCGGCAGAACCCACGGCGATGAGGGAGTCCATGTTTGGGGAGAGATGGAACAGGGTTTTGAAGCCCACCCGGAAATATTTCTGATTGATGATGAGGGTTGGCAGGGTGAGCAGGAACAGAGTCAGAGCATAGATCATAGCGTTCTCCATGCCGTGGAAGAAGGAGGGAATGGGCCAGCCCATCATATGCCCCATGGACAGGTAGAACAGAGGAACCAGGAAGACCAGGGACCAAATGAGCCGCAGCTTCATGTTCTTCAGATCTTCCTCCATGGCGTTGGCGGCGGGACGGGCTTGGGCCTCAGAGCTAACCTTCCCGGTCTGGGGCAGGGAGGCCCCGTAGCCCGACTTCACCACGGAAGAAATGATATCGTCCGCGGTCAGATCGCCCTGCCAGTCCACCGTCATGGTGCCCGAGAGCAGGTTGACGTTTACATCGGACACGCCCTCCAGCTTGCGCACCGCCTTGTCCACATGGGCGGAGCATGCCGAACAGGTCATGCCCGTGACGATAAATTTTTGCTTCATAGGAATGCCTCCTTTTGGAGAAATACGAAGTTCGCCCTTCAAAGCGAAACCTGAGCGGAGCCTGGACGGCAATCACAGCATCTTCCCCAGGGCGTTCACCAGCTCGTCAATTTTGTCCGAACGCTCCTTGTCGCTGGTAGCGTGCTCCACACAGTGCTTTAAGTGGGCGGTGAGGATCTCCTTGTTCACCCGGCGCAGCATGGCGTCGGCGGCCAGCACCTGCTGGGAGATGTCCATACAGTAGCGGTCCTCTTCCACCATTTTGATAATGCCGTCCAGTTGACCCCGGGCGGTTTTCAGTAGCCGTAGTACTGTTTTTTCGTCTGCTTGCATATGTACTCACTTCCATTTCACAGTAAAATACTACCCTGGGGGGGAGTGTCCTCTCTGAAGGGTATCCTATCACGGTCCTATGATTTTGTCAATGGGAAAAAGAAAACTTCCCAGGAAATTTTCCGGGGAAGTTCTTGCACGAGAAAATGCCTTAGCGGTTAAGCTTACTCTGCGCTTTTACTACAAATCGTTCCGGTTTGATAATAAAGCGCTCATGGGTGCCGTGACCGATCTCACCGGCCTCGTCAAAGGCGGTGACCTCAAAGGTGATCTTCTTACCGTCCACCGCAGTGACCACGGTGTTGGCCCAGACCTTCATGCCGATGGGGGTGGCGGAGGTGTGGGCCACGTTGAGCTGGGTACCCACGCTGCCCTCGTCCCCGGACAGATAGGGCTGGATGGCGTTGACGGCGGCGTTTTCCATCAGGGCGATCATATAGGGGGTTCCGAACACAGGTACCAGGCCGGAGCCGATGGCCTGGGCGGTGTTCTCCTCGGTGACGACGGTCTCCGCACGGCCTTTCAGGCCGATTTCAATAGACATGGGGATTCCTCCTGTGAACTTTACTGTGAACAGTGTACAGGAAAAGGGGGGACTTGGCAAGTAGAATTTCAAAAGTAACGGAAAAAGGGGCTTTTCGTGGCAGAATGTGGTGTGGTATGATGAAAGAAAATCACAACAGAGCGAAAAGAGGGGGTGTGCCGGAATGGAGGAAAAGGAGCCAATTCAAATTCTGTATCAGGATAAGCGAATTTTGGTCTGTCTCAAGCCGCCGGGGGTGGCGTCGGTGGACCAGCCGGGGGGCCTGCCCGACCTGCTGCGCCGGCAGCTGGGCGGGGAAGGGAAGTGCCTGCGCACCGTCCACCGCCTGGACCAGCCGGTGGGGGGTGTCATGGTGCTGGCCCGGTCCCGAATGGCTGCCCAGTTGCTCAGTCAGCAGGTGGAGAACCGGAGCTTCCATAAGGAATACCTGGCGGTGCTCAGTGGGATCCCAGAACAGGAGACGGGCACGATGGCGGACCTTTTGGGATATGACCGGACAAAGCGCCGGGCTTTTGTGGCTCAGGAACCGGGGAGGGAAGTACGGGAGGCGATTTTGCACTACCGGGTGCTGGATACCGTTTCCGGCCATGCACTGGTGGGCGTGGAGCTGGAGACGGGCCGCACCCATCAGATCCGAATCCAGTTTGCCGCCCGGGGCCTGCCACTGGTAGGAGACAGGAAATATGGTGCGCCCCCCTTTGACCTGGAGGGGATCGCCCTGTGGTCCCACATGCTGGAGTTCGGCCATCCCCAGACGGGGAAGAGGATATCCTTTTCTGCCCTTCCGCCGGAAGAGGGGCCTTGGAGCTGGTTTGAGCGGCTGAAAACAAAGGACACGGAATAAGGGCGTGGCCGGATGGCCACGCCCTTATTTGCTGTATATGGGGGAAGCTATGCTTTTTACGGCATCAGGTTCCCAGCTGAATCCAAAGATCGTTATACAGAGTACGGATCTCCTGGGGCAGCACCAGATAGGCCTCGCAGCGGTCCAGCACATCCTGGGGAGGGGCCATGATCTCATAGAGATCCATGTCCAGAGGTTCACCGTACTGCTCCTCGTACCACTCGGGGTACATCTCCAGGGCCTCCTCGTTGGGGGAGGCGTACCAGATGTAGTCCATGTTGCGCAGGTTGGCGTCGGTGGAGGCCATGAAGTTGATCCACTCGTGAGCCTCATCCACGTTTTTCGCGTCCTTCATGATGCACATGGCGTCCACGAACCAGTTGGAACCCTCGTCGGGGATGACGTAGGCCAGATTCTCATTATTTTCCAACATGGAAAGGTAGTCCCCGGCGTAGTAGGTGGCGATGGCGATGTTGTCGCCCTCCATGAGCTGGAAGATTTCGTCCATGCCCTTCCCCTGGTACACGCCCTGATCCCAGGCGTCGGCCACCAGCTGGTAAGCCTCTCGGATCTCATTCTCATCGGTGGTGTTCACCGAGTAGCCCAGGTACATCAGGGCCATGCCGAAGGCGTCCCGGGAGTTGTCGATGAGCAGCACGTCGCCAGCGGCGGTGTCGTCAAACATGGCGCTCCAGCTGGTGATGGGCTCATCCACCATCGTGGTGTTGTAGATGATGCCCAGGGTGCCCCAGGCGTAGGGGACGGTGTACTCATTATCCGGATC
>DVKM01000068.1 GCA_018716015.1 Candidatus Enterenecus stercoripullorum
CGGTCGGTGCGGCTGGGGGCGCCGGTCTTGATCTGGCCGGCGTTCAGGGCCACGGCGATGTCGGCGATGGTGGCGTCCTCGGTCTCGCCGGAGCGGTGAGACACGATGGCGGTGTAGCCGGCCCGGTTGGCCATCTGGATGGCGTCCAGGGTCTCGGTGAGGGTGCCGATCTGGTTGACCTTGATCAGGATGGCGTTGGCCACGCCCTTCTCAATGCCGGTGGCCAGGCGCTCTACGTTGGTGACAAACAGGTCGTCGCCCACCAGCTGCACCCGGTCGCCCAGGGCCTTGGTGAGCATGGACCAGCCCTCCCAGTCGTTCTCGCCCATGCCGTCCTCCAGGGAGATGATGGGATAATTGTCGGCGAACTTCTTCCACATGTTGACCATCTGCTGCTTGGTCATGGTCTTCTTGGCCTTGGGCAGATCATAGCAGCCGGTCTCCTCATTATACCACTCGGAGGTAGCCGCGTCGATGGCAATCATGAAGTCCTCGCCGGGCTTATAGCCGGCCTCCTCGATGGCCTTGACAATGACCTTCAGCGCGTCCTCATCCTTCTTCAGGTTAGGGGCATAGCCGCCTTCGTCGCCCACGCCGGCGGCAGGGGTGCCGTTTTCCTTTAGCACGGTCTTCAGGGTGTGGAACACCTCGGCGCAGCGGCGCAGGGCCTCCTTCCAGGAGGGGGCGGACACGGGCATGATCATGAACTCCTGAATATCCACGTTGTTGGTGGCGTGGGCGCCGCCGTTGAGGATGTTCATCATGGGCACGGGCAGGGTCTTGGCGTTGACGCCGCCGATATAGTTGTAGAGGCTGGTGCCCAGGCTCTCGGCGGCGGCCTTGGCGCAGGCCAGGGAGGCGCCCAGAATGGCGTTGGCGCCCAGGCGGGACTTGTTGGGGGTGCCGTCCAGGTCGATGAGCAGCTTGTCAATGGCGGGCTGATCCAGCACATTCATGCCGATCAGAGCCTCGGCGATCTCGGTATTCACGTTGGACACGGCCTTCTCCACGCCCTTGCCCAGGTAGCGGCTCTTGTCGCCGTCCCGCAGCTCGCAGGCCTCATAGATGCCGGTGGAAGCGCCGGAGGGAACCGCGGCCCGGCCCACCACGCCGTCGTCCAGGGTGACCTCCACCTCAACGGTGGGGTTACCACGGGAGTCCAGGATTTCGCGGCCAACCACGTCAACGATTTCGATCATACTTTTCATGGGGATCAATCTCCTTTCAGTATAGAAAACAATGGGTAAGGCGGGACTTCCCGCCGGGAACACAATTCAGCGTTCCGGAAAGCTCACTTCACAATCAGGCTCTCCCCGGTCATCTCCGCGGGCTTAGGCAGGCCCATGAGATCCAGCATAGTGGGGGCCAGATCGGCCAGGCGGCCGTCCCGCAGCTTCACGTCCGCGCCCACTACGCAGCAGGGCACCAGGTTAGTGGTGTGGGCGGTGAAGGGTGTACCGTCTTCATTGCGCATATGCTCGGCGTTGCCGTGGTCGGCAGTGATGATGGCCACGCCGCCCATCTTCAAGGTGGCGTTCACCACCTGGTTCACACCGTCGTCCACCGCTTCCACCGCCTTAACGGCGGCGTCATACACGCCGGTGTGGCCCACCATATCACAGTTGGCGAAGTTGAGGATGACCACGTCGTACTTCCCGCTCTCGATGCGGGCCACGGCCTCCTTCGTCACCTCGGGCTCGCTCATCTCCGGCTGGAGGTCATAGGTGGCCACCTTGGGAGAGGGGATCAGGCAGCGGTCCTCCCCAGGGAAAGTCTTTTCCACGCCGCCGTTAAAGAAGAAGGTGACATGGGCGTACTTCTCCGTCTCGGCAATGCGCAGCTGGGTCAGGCCCTTGTCTGAGATATATTCCCCGAAGATATTGTACAGCTGCTCCCGGGGATAGGCCACCTCCACGTTGGGCATGGTGGCGTCATACTCGGTGGTGCACACATACTGCACTGGGAAGTAGCCCTTCTTGCGCTCAAAGCCGGAAAAGTCCGGGTCCACAAAGGTCCGGGTGATCTCCCGGGCCCGGTCGGGCCGGAAGTTGTAGAAGATGATGGAGTCCCCCGCTCCCACGCCCGCACCCTGGGCGCACACCACGGGCTCCACGAACTCGTCGGTGACCCCAGCGTCATAGGACTTCTGAACCGCGGCCACGGGGTCAGCCTCATAGGGGGCCTCGCCGTAGGCGATGGCGTCATAGGCCCGCACCACCCGCTCCCAGCGGTTATCCCGATCCATGGCGTAATACCGGCCCATGACGGTGGCGATCTGGCCCACGCCCAGCTGCTTCACATAGTCCTGAAGGCGCTGGACAAAACCCTTGCCGGAGGTGGGGGGCACGTCCCGGCCGTCCAGGAAACAGTGGACATATACTTTGTCCAGTCCCCGCTCCTTGGCCATGCGTAGCAGGGCAAACAGGTGTTCGATGTGGGAATGCACGCCCCCGTCGCTGAGAAGGCCAAACAGGTGCAGGGCGGTGCCCTTCTCCTTGCAGACATCCATGGCCCGCACATAGGCGGGGTTTCGGAAAAAGCCGCCCTCCTGGATATCCAGGGAGATCCGGGGCAGGTCCTGGAACACCACCCGGCCGGCGCCGATGTTGGTGTGACCCACCTCGCTGTTGCCCATCTGGCCGTCGGGCAGGCCCACATCTAAGCCGGAGGCAGACAGCTTGCAGCAGCTGTTCTCCCCAAAAATCCGGTCCAAATTGGGCTTCTTGGCTGCGGCGATGGCGTTATCCCCCGCCGCGGTGGAGTTGGACAGGCCGAAACCGTCCATGATCATTAAGACAATTGGTTTCTTCATACAAATGCCTTTCTTTCAAAGGATAGAGAAATCCGGCGCTTCTTTCTGGTCACGCCTCCGTTCCCTCACGCCCGGGTCGATAAGTCCTCCGACTACGCCGCCAAACATCCGGGGCCCTCGCCCCTCCTTGGTTTGCCGGCCTTCGCTCCAGCCTTATCTCCCCTGTTCGGGAATCCGGCGCTTCTTCCTGGTCACGCCTCCTGGTTGGCTGCGTTGATGATTGCCATGAAGTCCTCTGGCTTCAGGGATGCCCCACCGATCAGGCCGCCGTCGATGTCGGGCTGAGAGAGCAGCTCGGCGGCGTTCTTGGCATTCATGGAACCGCCGTACTGGATGGTGACGGCCCGGGCCACCCGGGCGCCGTACTGCTTGCGGATGACGGCGCGGATGTGGCTGCACACTGCGCCCGCCTGCTCGGCAGTGGCGGTCTTGCCAGTGCCGATGGCCCAGATGGGCTCGTAGGCGATGACCACCCGGCGCACCTGGCTCTCGGCCAGGCCGGCCAAGGCCACCTTCACCTGGTAGGTGATCAGCTCCTCGGTGACCCCCAGCTCCCGCTGCTCCAGGCTCTCGCCCACGCAGAGGATGGGGCGCAAGCCGGCGTCCAGAGCGGCCTTCACCTTCTTGTTGACGGTGAAGTCGGTCTCGTTGTAATACTGGCGGCGCTCGGAGTGGCCGACGATCACATACTTGGCCCCCACGTCCTTGAGCATCTCCACGGTGACCTCGCCGGTGTAGGCGCCGGAGGCCTCATAATGGCAGGTCTCGCCGCCGATGGCCACCCGGGTGTCCTTGAACAGCCGGACAGCGCCGGGAATATTCACAGCAGGCACACACAAAACCACCTCACACCACTTGTGCTTACCCAGCATGGGTTTGATGGCCTCGGCATAAGCACGGGTCTCGGTGAGGGTCTTGTTCATCTTCCAGTTGCCGGCGATGATAGTCTTACGGTATTTCAGATTCATCTTAGGGAACTTCCTTTCTGCGTTTCTTCTGTCTTAACGCGGCTCAAACCTTACTTGTCCAGCAGGCAGGCACCCCCGGCAGTTCCTTGCCTTCCAGGAACTCCAGGGAGGCGCCGCCCAGCGAAGCTGCGCTTCGCCGGGACCCCTTCTTTTACAATCCTCGGGCGAAATGAATTCGCCCTGCGGCAAGGTTTGTTGCGCAAACACTTGTGCGCGCCGTTCGGCGCGGCTCGCCTGCTCTCGCGCGGCGGCGCTGGAACTCTTTACTTGTCCAGCAGGCAGGCCACCCCCGGCAGTTCCTTGCCTTCCAGGAACTCCAGGGAGGCGCCGCCGCCGGTGGAGATGTGGGTCATTTTGTCGGCATAGCCCAACTGGGCCACGGCCGCCGCGCTGTCGCCCCCGCCCACGATGGTGATGGCGCGGCTCTCGGCCAGGGCCTTGGCCATGGCCCGGGTGCCCTCGGCAAAGGCGGGGAACTCAAACACGCCCATGGGACCGTTCCAGATGACGGTACCCGCATCCTTTACCGCGTCGGAGAACAGTTCAATCGTCTTGGGACCGATGTCCATGCCCATACGGTCATCGGGAATGGCCATGGTGTCCACCAGCTCGGGCTTGGCGTCGGCGGAGAACTCAGCCGCGCACAGGGTGTCCACCGGCAGCAGGAACTTCACGCCCTTGGCCTTGGCCTTGTCCATCATCTCCTTGCAGTAGTCCAGCCGGTCCTCCTCCAGCAGGGAAGTGCCCACGGTGCCGCCCATGGCCTTGACAAAGGTGTAAGCCATGCCGCCGCCGATGATGATGGTGTCGGCAATATCCAGCAGGTTGTTGATCACGCCGATCTTGGAGGACACCTTCGCGCCGCCCAGGATGGCCACCAGGGGGCGTTTGGGATTGGCCAGCGCGCCGCCCATGATCTCCAGCTCCTTCTGGATCAGGAAGCCGGATACGGCAGGCAGGTAAGCCGCCACGCCGGCGGTGGAGGCGTGGGCGCGGTGGACGGTACCAAAGGCGTCGGACACATACACATCGGCCAGAGAGGCCAGGGCCTTGGCGAACTCGGGGTCGTTGGCCTCCTCCCCCTTGTCAAAGCGCAGGTTCTCCAGCAGCATGATCTGGCCGGGCTGCAACGCGGCGGCCTTGGCCCGGGCGTCCTCGCCGATGATATCCTTGGCAAAAATAACCTCCTGACCCAGCAGCTCGCTCAGGCGCTTGGCCACGGGCGCCAGAGTCAAAGACTCTTTCCACTCCCCCTTGGGCTTGCCCAGATGGGAGCAGGCGATCACCGCCGCACCCTGCTCCAGCAGGTACTTCAGGGTGGGCAGGGCGGCCACGATGCGCTTGTCGTCAGTGATGGCGCCGGTGGCCTTGTCCTGGGGCACATTAAAGTCGCAGCGGCACAGCACCTTCTTGCCCTTCACATCGATGTCTTTGACCGTTTTCTTGTTGTAATTCATACTTCAGTTCTCCTTTCACATAATCGCAAGGAAAGAAACAGGAGGGCGATCCCTCCAGGGGTCACAAATGAACATATGCCAGTGGCGGGCTCACGGCTGGGCCCGCGCCATCTCCCCCTCTCCGCAAAGTCCGGGGAAGCCTTGCTGCCGCAGAGCCTCGTAGGTGAGGATAGCGACGCAGTTGGCCAGGTTCAGGCTGCGGGCATCGGGCCGCATGGGAATGCGCAGACACCGGTCGGCGTATCGGTCCCGGAAGGTCTGGGGCAGTCCGGCGGTCTCTTTCCCGAAGAACAGCCAGCACCCGTCCCGGAACCGGGCCTTGGTATAATCCCGGGGCGCTTTGGTGGTGGCCAGCCACAGATCGGGGTCCGGATTCTGAAGAAACAGCTCCTCCAGGCTGGGGTAAACCCGTAGGTCCACCATGGGCCAGTAGTCCAGGCCCGCCCGGCGTACCGCCCGGTCGCTGATGTCAAACCCCAGGGGCTCCACCAGGTGCAGTCGACATCGGGTTGCGGCACATGTACGGGCAATATTGCCGCAATTCTGCGGAATTTCAGGCTCTACCAACACAATATTGACCATAATTGCCCTCCTTAACCATGGACATTATATGCGTTCCCGAGGCAAAATACAAGAGCAAATCCGGCATAAGTGTGAAAATTTTAACTTTTCGCCCTTTTTATCTAAAAAGTTTCTTCTTTTCGGGGAATTTAACCAAAAAGCTGATAAACCGGTTGCCAACCATATCGGGGCGATGATACAATAGCGTATCCTAAACATTGGCAGGCCCCCGTTTAAAAAAAGGAGCTGATTTTGTGGATACTATCATTATTGGGATTGCCGGCGGCACCGGCTCGGGCAAGACCACCCTGACCCGCAAGCTCCAGGAGACCTTCGGCCCGGATGTGTCGGTGGTCTATCACGACAACTACTATAAGCGCCACGACGGCATGACCTATACCCAGCGTGCGGCGCTGAACTATGACCATCCCGACGCCTTTGACACCGTGCTGATGGTGGAGCATCTCAGGCAGCTGCTGGACGGCCGGAGCGTTCAGTGCCCCGTCTACGACTACACTGTCCACAACCGCTCTGATGAGACCATTGAGGTCCGCCCCACCAAGGTCATGATCGTGGAGGGCATTTTGATCTTTGAGAACAAGTCCCTGCGGGATCTCATGGACATCAAAATTTTTGTGGATACCGACGCGGACGTGCGTATCCTGCGCCGCATCCTCCGGGACGTGAAGGAGCGTGGCCGCTCCCTGGACTCCGTCATCAGCCAGTATCTCACCACCGTCAAGCCTATGCACGAGCAGTTTGTCCAGCCCAGCCGGCAGTACGCCGACATCGTGGTGCTGGAGGGCGGACACAACCTGGTGGCCTTGGACATGATTATCAACCACATCCGCGGCCATATCTCCCAAAACTGACCGCTGGTTTATCTTTACAGCCCGCCGTTTCGCACCTGAGCTCCTTTTCCCCCGCACCGCCGGCAAAAATTTTTTCAATTCTTTGGGAACCTTTTTGGATCTCCTGCGTCAAATGGTACAGCGCGGGCGTCCCGCAGCTGAACTTTTCAAAACCAAAAAGGAGTATGAAACCAATGTTGAAAAAGATGACTTCTCTTGTACTGGCGGGCGTTATGGCCCTGTCCCTCGTGGCCTGCGGCAGCCAGGGCGGCACTCCCTCCGCTGAACCCACTCCCGAGCCCCTGAGCATTGACCTGGCCGCGTTCTATGAGGAGATGTTCAGCACCATCTTCACCGATCCCGACAACTCCCCCTCCATGATGGAACTCACCGGCGACATGCTGGAGCAGGCCTACCCCGGCCTGGGTGAGGTGGAGACCACCCAGTGCCTGGTATACGCACCCATGATCACCGCCGTGGCCTATGAGGTGGCCCTGGTGGAGGTGGCCGACGCCGCTGACGTGCAGGCCGTGCAGGACATCTTCCAGACCCGCATCGACACCCAGATCGAGGGCGGCGCTTTCTACCCCGCCACTGTGGAGGCCTGGCAGAACAACTCTGAGATCGTTGTCCGGGACAATTACGTAGCCCTGTTCGTGGGCGCGGAGAAGGACCAGATGGTGGAGATGTTCAACGCCGCCGGCGCGTCTGACCCCGCCGCTGAATAAACAGGCCAATCACAGGGGGGCGCTCCGCGCCCCCCTCCCTTGAAAAGGAGCTGACGATAAGCAAGATGAGGCGTTCATTTTCTTTCCTGACGGTCTTGGCGCTGTGCCTGGCCCTTATGTACGCCTGTGCGGGGCCCGATCCCCAGGACGTTTCCTCTGTCGCTCCTTCCGCCGTTGTTTCCGGGGAGCCCTCCGAGACCCCCTCTGAAGCCCCCATCCAGGAGCCTTCCGAGGAGCCCTCTGAGGTCCCCCCTGAATCCCCTTCCCCGCAGCCTTCCACACCCCCCTCCCAGAATCTCCCCTCCCCCCCTTCCAGTAGGCCTTCCCCGCCGTCTTCCGAGGCTCCGTCCGCGCCCCAGCCCGGCATGGCGCTGGATCGGACCGAGATCGTGTTTACCGCCCCGGAGCACACCTTCCAGCTCACCGTCTCCTTCACGGGGATGGAGGACATCCCGGGGGTTGTGTGGACCTCCAGCGATGAGGGGGTGGCTGCGGTGGACGGTAGCGGCCTTGTCACCGCCATGGCCCCCGGCACCGCCACCATTACGGCAAAAAGCGACAACGGCCTGGCCGCCAGCTGCATCGTGCGCTGCCGGTGGGAGGAGACTTCCGACCGGCCCATCGATGTGGATCTCTCCGCCTTCGCCAATGTGGTGCTGTCGCAGTATGCCTTCGGCTCCCCAAGTTTGGCCGGCGACGACTCCATTGCCCAGCATTTCTCCGGCCTGACCTCCATCAGCGCCCAGCAGCGGCTAGTGTATCTGTGCCAGGAGCCCAAGAACGACGCCGAGCTGGTGCTGATGGAAGTGACCAACGCCGGGGATGTGGACGCGGTCAAGGCCATTCTCCAGGCCCGTATCAACACCATGATCAGCGGTGGGGCGTGGTTCCCCGAGTCCACACAAATCTGGGCCGACCGTTCCCGAATTGTCTCCAACGGCAGCTATATCATGATGGTTGTCCATTCCCAATGCGACGCCATCGTCAGCGCGTTCCACGCCCTGTTCTGAAGGTTATATCCTGCATACATAGCGGGGGGAGCCCCTGGGCTTCCCCCGCTTCTTTGCCCTGATTTCGCCGAATTCTGACGAGAGGTGACGGCCATGGTATTCTCCACTCCGTATTTTTTGTTCCTGTATCTACCTGCTGTACTCTTCCTGTACTATATCTCTCCCTTCCGCTACCGGAACTTTATCCTGCTGGTGTTCAACCTGCTGTTCTATGGCTGGGGGGAGCCGGTGTATATCCTGCTGATGATCTTCACCATCGTGCTGGACTACTTCGCCGGCCTGATCGTCCACCGGTGCAAGCAGAAGGGCAATGACAAAGGCGCTCGATGGGCGGTGGGCGTCTCCCTGGCCCTCAACCTGGCCATTCTCTTCTTCTTCAAATACTGGGATCTGGTGGCCACCACCCTCCAGTCCATCGGCATCCCCATGCCGGTTTTGAGTCTGACGCTGCCCATCGGCATCTCCTTCTACACCTTCCAGACCATGACCTACCCGGTGGATATCTACCGGGGGGATGCGGAAGTTCCCAAAAACCTGGTGAGCTTCGGCACTTTCGTCACCCTGTTCCCCCAGCTCATCGCCGGCCCCATCATCAAATATAAGGAACTGGCTGACCAGATGAATTTCCGCACCCACTCCCCAGAGCAGTTTGCCTCCGGCGTGCAGATGTTTACCATCGGCCTGGCCAAGAAGGTGCTGCTGGCCAACTCCATCGGCCAGCTGTGGGACGTGTATCTGGCCACCCCGGGCGCGCAGTTGACTACCCTGGGCGCCTGGCTGGGCATTCTGGCCTTCTCCATGCAGCTCTACTTCGACTTCTCCGGCTATTCGGACATGGCCGTGGGCATGGGCCAGATGATGGGCTTCAAGTTTTTGGCCAACTTCAACTACCCCTACCTGGCCAAGTCTGCCACCGAGTTCTGGCGGCGCTGGCACATCTCCCTGGGCAGTTGGTTCCGGGAGTACCTGTATATCCCCCTGGGGGGCAATCGGGTAAAGGCCCCCAGACTGGTCTTCAACCTGTTTGTGGTGTGGGCCTGTACGGGTATCTGGCACGGCGCCAGCTGGAACTTCCTCCTCTGGGGCATGTACTACTTCCTCATCATCGTCTTTGAGCGCTTTTTCTTCTCCAAGGTGCTCCAGAAGCTGCCCGGCTGGATGGGCCACGTCTACGGGCTGTTTATTGTCATGGTTGGCTGGGCCCTGTTCGCCGTGGAGGATTTTTCCGCCATGGGCCTCTACCTCAAGGCCATGTTCGGCATGGGCGCAGGGCTGTTGGACTCCACCTTCCTATACTACCTGCGCAACTATCTGCCCATTCTGATCATCGCCCTTCTGGCGTCCACACCCCTGGCCGCCACCCTGTGGAAGAAGTTCTCCCCCCGGGTCAAACAGGTGGCCATTCCCGTCCTGGTGATTGCGGGTCTGGCCCTGGCCACCGCCTATCTGGTGGACGGCACCTACAACCCCTTCCTTTATTTCAGATTTTAAGGAGGCGCCGGCATGAGCAAAAAGTATTCCATTTTCATCACCGTGCTGTTCTGCCTGTTCACCTTCGGCTTCGGCGCCGCCCTGATTCTCCTTCCGGACCGGGCGTTTTCCGAGCAGGAAAACCGCTACCTGACCCAGTTCGAGGCCCCTACTCTGGACAACGTCTTTGGGGAGAATGGCGAGTTCATGACCAATTTTGAAAAGTACGTCAACGACCAGTTTCCCCTGCGGGACGAGTGGATCCATCTGAAGGCCTGGTCAGAGCGGCTGCTTGGTAAGCAGGAGAACAACGACGTCTACTTCGGCGGCGACGGCCAGCAGACCCTCTTTGCCCAGTACACCCCGCCCACCGACCTGGAGCAGCGGGTGGACTACGTCAACCAGCTGGCGGACAATGTGTCCGTCCCCGTCTACTTTGCCCTCATCCCCGACAAAAGCTATGTGTGGGCGGATCGTCTGCCGGGCAACGCCCCTCTTGTGGACGACGGGTCTACCATTCAGCAGGCCCAGGGGCTGGTCTCCAGGAACGTGAACTTCATCGACCTGTCCGACGCCCTCAGCGGGGACGACGTATTCTACCGTACCGACCACCACTGGTCCACCATAGGGGCCTACCAGGGCTACGTGGCCCTGATAACCGCCATGGGCGGCTCCGTCACAATTTTGGACTACGAGCCCACCCTGGTGTCCGACAGTTTTTACGGCACCACCTGGTCCTCCGCCGGCGCTGCCTGGGTGCGCCCGGACGCGATGTACACCTGGGTGCCCGAGGGCGGCCTGACAGGGAGCACCACCGTCACCCGCTATCCCAACGGCTCTCCGGTGGAAGGTTCCTTCTACGACCTGTCCAAGCTGGAGGTCAAGGACAAGTACTCCATGTTCCTGGGGGGCAACCAGGGGTTGTGCATCATCCAGAACCCAGACGCGGAGGGGGACAATCTGCTGGTCATCCGAGATTCCTATGCCGACTCCCTGGCCCCCTTCCTGTCCCTGGACTATCAGGAGGTCCACCTCTTCGACCTGCGGTACAACCGCCTGTCCCTGAAGCAGTATGTACAGGACAACGGCATCGATCAGGTTCTGGTGCTCTACTCCAACTCCAACTTCTCCACCGACACCAACCTGGCCCTGCTAGGGCTGTGAATCCGCCTACACCCTGGAATATGTGGAGCGCTTTTTCCAAAAAGGCCCCGGGAAGCACATGCTTCCCGGGGCCTTTTTTACAGCCAAAATGCAGTTGTTTCCAGTCCTTCCTATCCGGCGGGATCGGCCAGTGTGGTCCAGCTGCCTTCCTCCCTTGCACCGCCCAGGCTGACGATCCGCTGCCCGGCCTGCTCCATGCCGGCCTGCTCCAACGCCGCAGCATAGTCTCCCACGCCCTGCTCCGGCAGGGACACCCACACCCGGTAGACATACCCGGCCAGCAGCTCCGGGGTAAGCCCCGTGTGCGTGTCCGTCCCCAGCACCGTCTGCTGGGAGGTCACAACGGACACCGCCGTCCCCGTATCCTCCAGCGCCCCGGACAGCTGGCTCAAAAATTGGGTCACCGGCGCGGTGAGTTCCTCCGGTCGGTTCTCGGAGGTGGCCAGTACATAGGTCTCCCCCCGGTCCGGGAACCCGGCGCTCTCCAGCAGGATCTCGTCAAAGCCCATCTCCGTCAGCTCCGCGCACAGCCCGGTCAGATAATCCCGCACCTGCTGGGACACAGGGCTGACCCATCGGTAGCCGGAGGCGTCATACCAGACATTTCCGCCCCGGGTCATCAGGGGGCCGCCCACCCCGGCGCTGGCCAGGGCCTGATCCCGGAAGCAAGAGATCCGGGCCACCAGGTAAAGCTCCCCCTCCCGCGCCAGGGCGGACACCGCCTGGGCCACGCCGCCGTCCTGGGCGTTAACGCCCAGGGCAACCGCCTGCTCCGTCTGGGATACCCAGGCCAGCCGGCCGGTTAGGTCCTTCATCTCCACCACAAGCGCATTGCCGCCGGCCTCCGCCACCGCCTGGGCGGCGGTGCCCTCCGTCAGCTGCTGCACGCTGACCTCCACCGCGCCAATGGGCTCCAGGGATGGGGCCGTCTGCCCCCGGGCGGGTGATTGCGAGGGGTCATCCGTGATGATGACCACAGGGTCGGTGGCCACCGGCTCCCCCGCTTCCCCCTCTTGCAGCCAGGGCAGGTTCACCCGCACCCCGCTGTCCGTATACTCCACATACCGCCCCAAAAAGACAATCAATAAAATTCCCGCCACCAGCAGCACCAATAGCAGCACGATGATGATCTTCAACACCAGGCTGCCCCGTCTGCGCCCCCGGTGGGCGCGGTATCCCCATGTATTTCTCCTGGCCATTCCATACACCGTCCAGCTATCAAATTCCCGCGCGCCTGCGCCCGGCCTCCCCGGTCAGCCCGCTTTCGGGTTTTCTTTTGTCGTTTATCGTCGTTATCATAACACAACCACGCACCCATTTCCACCCCAAAAACGCGGGAAATGTTAAGTTTTTATGAGGAAACCAGCCATTGCACCATAAGAAGAAGGGCAAATCCGGGAACTCCCAGCACGCCCAGAACCAGCGCGTTGAACAGGTTTACCCCCAGCTGGGCCCCCAGCCAGCTGCCCAGAGTCTGGAAGGCCCAGAGAAACATGAGCCCTAAGCTGGAGCGGCCCACCAGCCGACCCAGGGCCCGCAGGGGGCGTCTGGCCAGGACCAGCGTCAGCAGAACTGCCGCCGCCACCGCGGCCCAGGCCCATCCGCTCATCCCACATCCCCTTTCCCGGCCTCCAGTAGCTTGATCTGCCGCACCAGATAAGAATGCCGGCTGCGCAGGGCATTGATGGTAAACACACAGGAGTCCACCAGGTCCGGGTCGCTTTGCACATTGAAATCCGCGTAGGCCTGGTTGAGCTGCAGCCTGGTCTGGGCCATCTCTTCCATCAGCTGCTGCCGCGCCTCCTCTTCCGGAGTCAACATCCTCCGCCGCCTGAATTTCACTGCTTCCGCCATGATCGCACACTTCCTTTCCATACAGCACTCTATGTCCAGTCTGGACAAATATTCCAGCCCCTATACCTTTCTTTTCCTATTCGCCCCAGCTTTCAATATTCACCCCCGTATAGTAGTGGGTCACAATCTCCCGCCAGCCGCTTCCCTCCTTGGCCATGGCGTTGGCGCCGTACTGGCTCATGCCTACGCCGTGGCCATACCCGGTGACAGAAAAGGTAAAGCTGCCCTCTGATTCCTCCACCTGGAAGCAGGCCGAGCGCAGGCCGAACAGGGTCCTGGCCGCCCCGCCGCTCATACTCACTCCGCCCACCTCTATGTTGGACACCCGCCCGGAGGCGTTGTAACTCACGTTGGAAATCCACTCCGACGGATTTGCCGACAGGTCCGCATCCGGGTATTGTCCCGTCACCAGCTCCCGCAGCTGGTCAGCGGTCAGGGTCACCGTAGAGTGGTAGTTGGGTACCTCCTCCCCCTCCGGGCTGGACACAGATACCAGGTAGGGCAGGCTGTTACCCCACACCTGGGCGGCGTCCTCAGTGGCATCGGTGGAGGAGGAAAAGAACACCGCCTGGATGGGCTGGCCGTCATAGGTGAGCACCTGGGCGTCGGTGTCCGCCACGGCGGCGGCGATCTTTTCTGAATAGGTCTGGGAGGAATCCCCCCAGTTTTCTCCGGCCTGCTCCGGCTCGATGTACGCCTGGCAGCAACCAGAGTCGGTACACAGGTCCGCCCCCTCCTCCCGGTGGCTGCCCGCAGCCATTTTCCACAGGCTGTAAGTCCGGGCGCACACCGCCTGGGCCCGCAGGGCCTCCTGCTCAAAGGAGGCCGGCATTTCCGCCGCCACCACCCGCCACAGGTAGCCGCCCAGAGACATCTCCTCCACCGCCCCGTCCTCCTGGAGCACCCGCAGCGTCTGCCCGTTGTCCCAGCTCTCGGCGGGGGTCTTCTGGGAGGGCACCGGCGTGGGCTCCGGCGGCAGCACCGCCACCTCCTCGCCTTCCACCCCAAGGAATATCACGGGCATCAGAAACACCAGCACCCCCAGAAACGCCCCCATGGCAAACGCCCTGCGCACAGGCTTCCAGAACTCCAATATCTGCAAGTTCCCTCTCTCCCTCTTGCATTTTTATCCAAATACCAACGAATATTTCGGGCATAAACCGGCATTCTTCGGGTGTTTTTGCATTGACGCACGCGTATCGCTGCGCTATACTGAGATAAACGCTCCATAGATCCTGCGCGCGCGGAGGTGCCCCATGAATTACAATGCCATGCCTGATCTCCTTGACAGCCAGTCCTTGTCCTTCCTTCAAGACATATGCGGTCAGTACGTTTCCCAGAACCGGATTTCTCCCGACCTGTATGAGCGATATGGGGTGAAGCGGGGTCTGCGCAACGCCGACGGCACCGGCGTGATGGCCGGCATCACCCAGATCGGCAGCGTCCGTGGCTACTACATCCAGGACGGGGAAAAGGCGCCTGCGGAAGGGCAGCTGATCTACCGCGGCATCGACGTCACAGAGTTGATCCGGGGTTTCATGAGCGAGGGCCGGTTTGGGTTTGAGGAGACCGCCTATCTCCTTTTGTTCGGCAAACTTCCCGACCGGGCGCAGCTGGATGCCTTCCGCTCCCTGCTGGAGCACTACCGCACCCTGCCTCCCGGCTTCACGGAGGACATGATCCTCAAAGCCCCCAGCCCGGATGTGATGAATAAGCTGGCCCGGTCCACCCTGGCCCTGTATTCCTATGATCCAGACCCGGAGAACAGCTGCCTGGAAGCGGAATTCTTCCGCGCCATCCAGCTCATCGCCCATTTCCCGGTGATCGTGGCCCACGCCTTTGCCTGCAAGCGCCACTACTACGACAACGAGTCCCTCTACCTCCACCGGCCCCAGGCTGGGCTGAGCTTGGCGGAGAACTTTCTCTACTCTGTGCGCCACGACAACCAGTTCACCCAGGACGAGGCCCGGTTGCTGGATCTATGCCTGGTGCTCCACATGGAGCACGGCGGGGGCAACAACTCCGCCTTTGCCTGCCGGGTGCTGTCCTCCTCCGGTACGGATATCTACTCCGCCATCGCCGCTGCGGTAGGCTCGCTGAAGGGTCCCCGCCACGGGGGAGCCAACAAGAAGGTCATGGAGATGTTCCATCATATTGAGCGGGAGGTCTCCGACTGGACAGACGAGGGGGAGGTCTCTGCCTACCTGGAAAAACTGCTGCGCCGGGAGGCGGGGGATAGGTCCGGCCTCATCTACGGCATGGGTCACGCCATCTACACCCTGTCCGATCCCCGCGCCGTGCTGCTCAAGCAGTTTGCCCGGGGTGTGGCGGAAAGGAAGGGCATGCTGGCCGAATTTGAGCTGTTTGAACTGGTGGAACGGCTGACTCCCGGGCTGTTCCACCGGGTCACCGGTCAGGACAAGGCGATGTGCGCCAATGTGGACTTTTACTCCGGGCTGGTGTACAAGATGATGGGAATCCCCCCGGAGCTGTATACTCCTCTGTTTGCCATTGCCCGCGTCGTGGGCTGGTGCGCCCACCGGATCGAAGAGGTGTTCGCCTCCTCGGGACGGATTATCCGTCCCGCCTACAAAGCCGTGTGTCCCCAGCGCCTCTATACTCCTTTGGACCAGCGTTAAACAAAGCGTCCCACCGCATAGTGGGACGCTTCTCTTTTTATAATCTGGTTTCCGGCTGTTCGGGCGCGGGATGGACGTCCTGTACATAAAGTATCCCGTCCCGAACCGTAAAGCACACCTCCAGCCCGGCAAAGCCGAACCCATACACCCGCTCTGGGTCCCGCTGATAGGCGGGGCGTGGATCCTGAGCCAGCACCCCTTTCAGGGCCGCCCGATCCTCTTCAGGCACCCGGTCCAGCAGTTCCGGTGGGATCTCCACTTTAAGAAGCCTGGCGATATCCGGGGGAGCAAAGCCCTGGGTGGCCTCCGGGTGGCAGTCGGCATAGGGCACATAGGGTTTGATGTCATATATGGGCGTGCCATCCATCAGGTCCGCCCCCAGCACATGCACCGCCGGGCCCTGAGGGCCGTCCCACTCCACCCGTTCCAGCCGGACGCAGGACAGCCCGATGGGGTTGGGCCGAAAGGGAGAACGGGTGGCGAACACCCCCATGCGGGCATTACCCCCCAGCCGGGGCGGGCGCACTGTGGGCGACCAGCCCTCCCGCCTGTTCTGGGAGAACTCCCAGATCAACCACAGGTGAGAAAAGCCCTCGATCCCCCGCAAGGCCTCGGGGTTGCGGTACTCCGGCTCCAATATGATTTTGGCCTTCAGGTCCTTGACCAGCCCTGCCTGTCGGGGGATACCGAACTTGGCAGGGAAAGCGGAACGGATGTGGGCAATGGGTTTCATGGACAGCGCCTCCTGAAAAAAGGCCCGCCCCAGACGGACAGACGGGCCTAGTCTTCTCGCTGGAAATTATATCACAACTTTGGTTGTTTTCATAGCTGGCATGAACTCGGGCCAGGCTGTAAAAGAATTGTAAACACGGGTTTTTCAGCTTTCTCTCAGGGATAAGTTTTATTCTGTTAATAATTTAATAGATTTCAGATTATCTCTTTAGAAATTCTTATATGCCGGTATAGCCCATAACTACGGGCTTTTCCGGCATTTTTGATAACGGAAGAAGTTCACGTTTTTTCTCATTTCCCTTCACGTCTTTGCCATGGGAAGTAGTAGAAACGGTAGTAAATACCGGCTTACTACTAAGCGGTAGCCTTGGTTTCCTCCATGTTCTCCACGGTGGTTTCCGCAGCGGCTACGGTGGTTTCCACCTTGGCCACTTCCAGCCGCGCCATTTCCGCCTGTGCGGAATGGAATGTGGCGTGTGCGTAATAGTTCAGCGCCATAACGATGTCGGCGTGTCCCATGATGTACTGCAAAGCCTTGGGGTTCATCCCGGCGTTTGCCATCCTTGTGCAGAATGTATGCCTCATGGTGTGTGGCGTCATTACTGGCGGCAACGGCTCCTTGTGACACTTGTTGAATTTTTTGGCAAGGCCCTTAAACATGGCATCACAGTTGACGGCCACTTTCGGCAGGCCGTTTCGGTTCAGGAACAGGAAATTGCTGTACCCGCCAACCTTATTCAAGGCCCGATTTCACTATATGGCGTCAAGGCCATCAATAATTTTTTCAAACTGCTTCCGCTTGATTTGGATGCAGTTGCCGTTCATAATTACCCAGCCAGCGGTAGGGTTTTCCTCGGCTAATTTACGCAGCTTGTTTTCCCCGACGCGAAAATATTTAGACGCTTCCTCAATCGTCAGCGTGTATTTTTCCCAGATAGGCACATCAGTGTTATTCATTCTTTTAGCCCCCTTTCCAATGGCTAAAAAAGGTTGATTGTTGCAAAAGGAGCCATAACGGACGGCTGTTGGCGCAGCTCCACGGGACTTTCACCCCCGCGTGGTTCTCACGCGGCCCTACCCATCGCCTGCGACGCTTTTAACGCTCGGACTGTGGCTATAGGGGAGCATCGCCCGCTTGTGTGTCGTCGCCCGCAAGCTGTCACACTTGCTTTCCGGCGCGGTGTTGGTCGCTCCGCTTTTCCCGTAGGGAAAAGCCTCTTGGCGCATCTGCCGTATGGCTCGGCACAGACGAAAAGTGTCCGTTTTGCCCTATGATGCGCCGCCGTTATCTTGCGGGCATTTTTGTCAAAGTGCAGCCTACGGCCTCCGGGTCATCGGAAACATGGAAAGGAAGAATAAAGACATTTCCGTTTCCGGGGCCGGTTCCGTCCCTCTATCGTGACAACGATGGAATGAATGAGCTTGATCTGCAATCGACGCTTCATGTATTCGTCCACGTCATAATGCACATTGCCGCTTCCGTCGATGTGCTTTCTGACACACAATTTGTTTATGTACCCGTCGTAATGGCGCAAAATACGGTCCATCGCATCAACGTCACCGGCGTAGGCTGCGTCAATTACAGCATCAGACAAAGGGGCAAAGCCCTTATAGCTCGGCTGCTTCATTTTCTCAACCTCCCTCCGGCATGATTGCCATTTGTACTGAAAATCGGGGACTACGACGGGGCGTACTGCTACGCCAGGATCGCCGGCTCTCAGATGGTCTACTACATCGACAACACCGGGGCCGACGCCATGATCTACCCGAGCCTGGACTCCCTGTTGCCTGACGACAGTTTGCTTCTGGACTACGACACTGTAAACTCCATGGACATCACTCTGGACGGGGAGACTTACCATGTGGAAAAGGTCACCGAGGAAACCACCGACGAGGATGGCAACACCACTCAAGTGACCGTCTGGACCCTGAACGGCGCTGAGATTGATTTGCAGCCGGTACTCACGGATCTCACCTCCCTCACCTCCACCGGCAGCCAGAGCGGCCTGACCCCGGACCGGTCCATGTCAGGCCAGTCCGGACGTTTCGTAAAACACATCGATATCCTCCTTGACACAGCTCCACCCCGGCTGGTAAGATGGGAGGGAGGCGCTTCCTCAACCATCTGAGAAAGGACAGGAGGATCTAGTATGAACTATGAGATTGCCGGCGGCGTATTCCCCGTGGCGATCTGCCAGCTGCTGGACGGCGAACAGATGATCACCGAGCGGGACTCCATGGCCTGGATGAGCCCCAACATGGAGATGGAGACCCGGGGCGGCGGCCTGGGTAAGATGTTCTCCAGAGCTTTTTCCGGCGAGAGCATATTCCAGAACATCTACACCGCCCACGGCCCCGGTATGATCGCCTTTGGCTCCAGCTTCCCAGGCAAAATTATCCCGCTGAATATTGCCCCGGGCCACGAGATGATCCTTCAGAAGAACGCCTTCCTGGCCTGCCAGTCCAGCGTGGAGCTGTCCAT
The DNA here is from genome assembly GCA_018716015.1 of Candidatus Enterenecus stercoripullorum. Taxonomy (GTDB): domain Bacteria; phylum Bacillota; class Clostridia; order Oscillospirales; family Oscillospiraceae; genus Enterenecus; species Enterenecus stercoripullorum. The sequence continues at coordinate 18,729 of DVKM01000068.1, forward strand.
CCACTTCAGTAAAAAGCTGGGGGTCGGCTTCTTTGGCGGCGAGGGCTTCATTATGCAGCGCCTGTCCGGATCCGGCATGGCTTTCGTGGAGATCGACGGCGAGCTGGTGGAATACACCCTGGCCCCGGGTCAACAGATCGTGGTGAATACCGGAAACGTGGCGGGCTTTGAGCCCACGGTGGCCATGGACATTCGACAGGTGCCCGGTCTGAAAAACAAATTTCTCGGCGGAGAAGGCCTGTTCAACACTTTGCTCACCGGCCCCGGAAAGGTCTGGCTCCAGACCATGCCCATCAGCAATGTGGCCTTGGCTATCCGGCCCTTCATCCCTACCGGGAACGGCTGATTTATGGTACTTAGATATAAAGAAGAAAGGGTTTTGGGCGTCACGCCCAAAACCCTTTCTTCTTTATATCCTTGAACTCTACTTATATGGAAACCTTACACCATTGGCTTCAGGTCGGGGCTGACGATCAGCTCAGCCTCAGTGGCAGCCTGAATCTGTTCCACCGTAAACTCGGGGTTATACTCGGTGAGCACCAGGCCCTTGTCCGTCACCTCCATCACGCCCATCTCGGTGATGATCTTATCCACACACTTAACCGCAGTATAAGGCAGGCGGCACTTCTTGAGAATCTTCGGAGCGCCCTTAGCGGTGTGCTCCATGGCCACAATGACCGTCTTGGCACCCACCAGCAGGTCCATGGCACCGCCCATGCCGGGCATCTTCTTGCCGGGGATAAGCCAGTTAGACAAGGAGCCCTCCTGATCCACTTCCAGGCCACCCAGCACAGTGGCGTCCACATGGCCGCCCCGGATCAGGGTGAAGGAGGTGGCGGAATCAATAAAGCAGCCGCCCGGTCGCACCCCGGAGGGGGATCCGCCCGCATCCACGACATGGATCGGGTCGGGGTTATCCCCGGCGGGAGCAGACCCCACGATGCCGATCTCTGCCTGGAGGGTCACATGGACGCCCTCAGGCAGGTAGTTGGGAACCAGGGTTGGTACGCCGATGCCCAGGTTAACTACGTCACCGTCCTTCAGCTCCTTGGCCACACGGGCGGCAATAAAACCTTTGATCTGAGATTTTTCCATTAGTAGAGACCTCCCTCAACCACGTAATCCACAAACACCCCAGGGGTACGCACATCCTCCGGAGCAATGGTTCCCACTTCCACCACCTGCTCGGCCTCGGCAATGACGGCGTCAGCGGCGGTAGCCATTACAATGCTGTGGTTCATGGTGGTACCCTTATACCACACGTTGCCCGCCTTATCAATCTTATAGCCGGAAATGACGGCGAAGTCGGCGTGCAGCGGAGCCATCAGCAGATAGTCCTTGCCATTGATGGTCTGCTTGCCCAGGCAGAGGGGGCTCTCCTCCACCACAGTGCCTACACCGGTGGGGGTGAGCACTCCGCCCAGGCCGGCGCCGCCGGCCCGGATCATCTCGGCTAAGGAGCCCTGGGGCACCAACACCACTTCCAGGGTACCGTCCTGCATGTTCTGCTGGGCCACCTCAGGATTCAGGCCCACGTGGCTGGTAATCAGCTTCTTCACCTGCTTGTTGTGGATCAGCTTGGCTACACCGTAGTAGTCCTCCCCTAGGGGACCGCCGGGCATGGAGCCGTCGTTGCAGATCATGGTCAGATCCTTGACGCCGCTCTTGCTCAGCGCGTCAATGAACTTGTGGGCGCTGCCGCATCCCATGAAGCCACCGAACATCACAGTGGCGCCATTGGGGATCAGCTTGACCGCCTCTTCGATGCTTACAAATTTGGGCATTTCATTTGACCTCCTCAAATTAAAGGGGACGGGCCAAAAGCCCGCCCCCTTCGCGGGTCGCGTAACTTGTGTACTTGTTTTCCCCAGCACTAGTTTAGCGCCAGTTAGGAAAGCCTGTCAAGTGCTTCTTTGATTCTGCTCAAGCGGGTCGATGAGCCGTCCAGCTTCGGGCAGACCCGGTCCGGCCTCTGGCCGCCCCTGGGCTCTATCCATTGGCTCCCGTCTTATCTCCCCTATGCGTCTATTCTCGCGCTTCTTTGCTGTCACGATGCGGCGGCTACACGATGCGGTTCTAAGCCCTGCGACTGCGCCAAACCCCATCCGGCCCTTTGGGGCCTCCTTGGGCTTTTGGCTCCGCTCTAGTCTTAGCCCGCTGCTCCGCTCGCCTCAGCGCTTTCCATCAGCACTTCTCAAAGATGGTGGCAACGCCCATGCCGCCTCCGATGCACAGGGTGGCCAGGCCCTTCTTGACCTCGGGCCGCTTGGCCATCTCGTGCAGCAGGGTGACGATGATACGGGCGCCGGAAGCGCCGACGGGGTGGCCGATGGAGATGGCACCGCCGTTGACGTTCACCTTGCTCATATCAAAGCCCAGCTCCCGGGCAACCGCGATGGACTGGGCAGCAAAAGCCTCGTTGGCCTCCACCAGGTCGATATCCTCGATCTTCAGGCCGGCCTTGGCCATGGCCTGACGGGAAGCGGGCACGGGGCCCACGCCCATGATCTTGGGATCCACGCCGCCCTGGCCCCAACTCACCAGCTTGGCCATGGGCTTCAGGCCATACTTCTCAACCGCCTCGCCGGAGGCCAGCACGATGGCGGCCGCGCCGTCATTGATGCCGGAGGCGTTGGCGGCGGTCACCCGCTGCACATGCTTGTGGGCGTCGTCCACGTGGACCTGGGCAGGCTCAAAGGTGTGAACGATCTCGTCCTCCACGCCGTCGGGGCCCACGGGGAAGGCCCCGCGCAGCTTGGCGATGCTCTCGGTGGTCACGCCGGCCTTGGGGTACTCGTCCACCTTAAACTCCACCATTTCCTTCTTCTTCTTGACCATCACGGGGACGATCTCAGCCTCAAACCGGCCCGCTTTCTGGGCGGCTTCGGCTTTCTGCTGGGAAGCGGCGGCAAAGGCGTCCTGCTCTTCCCGGGTAATGCCCCACACATCGTTGATGTTCTCGGCGGTGGTGCCCATGTGATAGTTGTTATAAGCATCCCATAGGCCGTCCTTGATCATGGTGTCCACCACTTTCTTATCACCCATGCGGGCGCCCCAGCGCTCATCGGGCAGCGCGAAGGGGGCGGCGGACATGTTCTCAGTGCCGCCAGCCACAATGACGTCCGCGTCGCCGGCCAGAATGGCCCGGGCACCCTCGATGACGGACTTCATGCCGGAGCCGCACACCATACCCACGGTATAGGCGGGCACGGAGTAAGGCAGACCGGCTTTCACACCTACCTGGCGGGCCACGTTCTGGCCCTGGGCAGCGGTGAGAATACAGCCGAACATCAGCTCATCCACCTGCTCGGGCTTGACCCCGGCGCGATTCAGAGCCTCCTTCACCACCACAGCACCCAGATCAGCAGCGGGGGTATCCTTCAGGGAACCGCCGAAGGAGCCCACTGCGGTGCGGCAGCAGTTGACAACATATACATCTCTCATGACACATAACCTCCAATTATTTTAATTCGTCAGGTGTTATTATGATAAAGCACACATTGCCAGAAGTCAAGGCAAAGCTGCTTAAGCGGAGGTCTTATCCCTGGCGCGGCTGACGGCCTTGGTGATCTCGCTGATGATCAGCGGACACAGGCCCAGGCCGACCACGATAGCCCAGTCCTGAGCGGGCAGGTTGGTGATACTGAAAATAGACTGCAGGGGCGGAATGAACAGCACGCATAGCTGCAGGCCCAGGCCCACCACGAAGGCGATGTTCATGGTCTTGTTGCTAAACAGGCCGATCTGGAAAATACTCCGCTTCTCGCTGCGCACCGCGAAGGCGCGGGTCAGCTCGCAGAACACCAGGGTGGCGAAGGCCATGGTATTGGCGTAACCGTCGCGCATCACCGGATCAACCACGTCCCTGGACAGCACATACTCGCCCAGAGCATAGGCCAGCAGGGTAATGCCGCCCACCAGCACGCCGTAGAACACCATGCTCACGGCAAAGCCGTTGGCAAACAGACTGGCGCTGGGATCCCGGGGCTTCTGCTTCATCACGCCCGGCTCCACAGGCTCCATGCCCAGAGCCAAGGCGGGCAGGGAGTCGGTCACCAGGTTCAGCCACAGCAGCTGGATGGTCACCAGGGGCATCTGGCGGAAGTCCAGGGCGGTGGCCACGAACATGGTGATGATCTCGCCGATGTTGCAGCTGAGCAGATACTGGATGGACTTTTTGATGTTGGAGTAAATGCCGCGGCCCTCTTCCACTGCGTGGACGATGGTGGCAAAGTTGTCGTCGGTGAGGATCATATCTGCCGCGCCCTTGGCCACGTCGGTCCCAGTGATGCCCATGGCGCAGCCGATGTCGGCAGCCTTCAGGGCGGGGGCATCGTTCACGCCGTCGCCGGTCATGGCCACCACGTTACCCTTGGACTGCCAGGCCTGCACAATGCGCATCTTATGCTCGGGAGACACACGGGCGTACACCGCGTACTTCTCCACGTTCTGCTCCAGGGTGGGCTGGTCCATGGCGTCCAGGTCCTCGCCGGTGATGGCCAGGTCCCCGTCCCGGAAAATGTCCAGCTCCTTGGCGATGGCCACGGCGGTCAGCTTGTGGTCGCCGGTGATCATCACCGGGCGGATGCCGGCGCCGTAGCACTCGGCCACCGCCTGCTTGACCTCCATCCGGGGCGGATCAATCATGCCCACCAGACCCACGAAGGTCAGCCCGTTCTCCAGCTCCTCGCTGGTCAGCTCGCCCTCGGGGATGCTGTCGATGTCCTTGTAGGCCACGCCCAGCACCCGCAGGGCCCGGGAGGCCATTTCCGCATTCTTGTCCAGCACCGTTTTCGCGGTTGCCTGGTCGATGACGCACCGCCCCAGCAGCACATCGGGGGCGCCCTTCACCATCACCCGGTGCTTGCCCTCGTTGGGGTGAATGGTGCTCATCAGCTTCCGCTCAGAGTCGAAAGGCAGCTCCGCCACACGGGGCATGGTCTTCTCGATCTCATTCTTGTCCAGCCCTTCCTTCACCGCGATGTCCACAAAGGCAGTCTCGGTGGGATCCCCGGCGGTCTTGGGAGAACCGTCCTCATTGTAGGTTAGCACCGTGTCGTTGCACAAAGAGCCAATGGTCAGCGCCAGGGCGCGCTCGCCCTCCTGCCGGGTCCACACCTCCACCACGGTCATCTTGTTCATGGTCAGGGTGCCCGTCTTATCCGAGCAAATCACGCTGGCGCAGCCCAGGGTCTCCACTGCGGGCAGCTTCTTCACGATGGCGTTGCGCTTGACCATGCGCTGCACCCCCAGGGCCAGCACGATGGTGACTACCGCGGCCAGGCCCTCAGGAATGGCGGCCACGGCCAGAGCCACGGCGCTCATGAAGATCTCCAGGATCTCCCGCTGATACAACAGGCCCACCACGAACATGACCACGCACACGCCCAGGCAGATGACAGACAGCACCTTGGAGATCTCCGTCATCTTCTTCTGCAGCGGGGTCTCGTTATCCTCGTCGGTGGACAACATCTGGGCGATACGGCCCACCTCAGTCTCCATGCCGGTTCCGGTGACCACGCAGGTGGCCCGGCCGTTGGTGATCACCGTGGAGGAGATGACCATGTTCTTCCGGTCGCCCAGCACGGTCCCCTCCGGCAGGGACGAAATAGCCTGCTTGCTCACGGGGACGGACTCGCCGGTCATCGCCGACTCGTCCGCCTTCAGGTTGGCCGACTCTAGGATACGGGCGTCGGCGGGCACCAGGTCGCCAGCCTCCAGCACGATGACGTCGCCAGGCACCAGCTTGTTGGTCTCCACCCGGACGATCTCGCCGCCCCGGATCACTTTCGCCAGGGGCGCCGACATCTTCTGCAGCGCTTCCAACGCCTTATTGGCGTTGTCCTCCTGGGTGATGGAGATCACCGTATTCACCACCACGATCAGCAGGATGATCAGCGGCTCCACCCAGTCGGTGAAACCACTGGAAACATACGACACCACCGCAGCAGCCAGCAGCACGATGATCATGGGGTCCTTCAACTGCCCCAGGATCCGCTTGATCATGCTCTCCTGCTTGTGCCCCTCCAGCTCGTTGGGGCCGTACTTTTCCAGGCGGGCAGCGCTTTCCGCTCCAGACAGACCGGTTTCCCGGTCTGTCTGGAGCTCTTTCAATACTTCTTCTTCAGAAAGAGTATACCATGATTTCATCAAAGGTCTCCTATCTTAGTTGACGATTTACATACTGCAATTATTTTTGGGCCTCTGCGCTACCACATGATGGCCCAGACACCGAAGAAAATCAGCGTCAACACCACGAAGAAGACGATACAGTAACCCATGATATCCCTCATTTTCAGGCCTGCAATGCCCAGCAGAGGGATAGCCCAGAAGGGCTGGATCACGTTGGAGATCGTCTCGCCCGCAGTGAAGGCAATCACAAACTTGTTCGGCTCCAGTCCGACACTCAAAGCAGCCTCGCCCAGAGGACGGCCGGCCACCATGAAGATGCCGCCGGAGGAGGGGATGAAGAAGTTGATGATGGCCATACAGAAGTAGCACAAGTAGGGGAAGGTGGCGGTGGTAGAGCCGTCGGCAAAGACATTGGCGATCAGCGCAACCAGGCCGGAGGCCTCCATCATGCCCTGGATACCAGCGTAAAATGGGAACTGGAGCAGCACACCGTAGGCGCTGCGCACCCCTTCCTCCGCGGCGGTGAGCAGGTTGCGGGGAGAGCCATGGCACAGGATGCCGATCATCAGCAGCAGGAAATTCATAATATCCAGGTTCAAATCGAAACCTTCTCTGGCAAAGTAGATGACCAAGTAGATGATACCGGCGATGCCGATGAGGGTGGTAGTAATCCAGCTGTTGTCCACCCGCTCGGCAAAGGTCATGTCCTTCTTGCTCTTGCGGTTGGCCTTCAGCTCGCGCACAGCCTCCTCCTGAGCCAGGAAACGGTCTAGAATATCCTTGGGCATCTCGGGGGTGTCCTTGGGGGAGGTGTGGATCAGGGCAGCCAGCAGGGGCACCACGATGATCATACCCAGCAGCTGCTGGATGAGCATGGACGGCTCGAACACGGTCTGGCTCAGGGGAATCAAGCCCAGCAGGTCCTCCAAGAAGTAGCCGTCGGTGTTGACCAGCAGAAACTCAGAGCCGGAGATGCCGAACAAGCCGCAGCTGATGGCGCCGGTGTAGGCCACGGCCACATACAACTTAAAGTCCACCTTGCGCAGGTTCAGCGCCACGGAACGGGCTAAAATGGCGCCGGCCACCAGACCCAGCCCCCAGCTGATCCAGCCCAGGATGGCGCTGGCAATGCCGATGAAAACCACACCTTGCACGCCGTTCTTGGGGATCCTGCACAGCCGGATCAGCCCCCGCTTGATGATGGGGGCCTCGGATACGATATAACCGGTGGCGATGATCATGGCCATCTGCATGGAGAACTCCAGGAATTCCCAAAAACCGTCGCCCCAGTAGGTAATCATGTCCAGAGGGCCGGACTCCGTCAGAATAAGGCCCATGATAAAGGTAATAAACGTCAGTACGAAGGCCAGTACAATTGCGTCCGGCAGAACCTTATCCATGCCGAAATTCAGCGCGCCGGAAATCTTCCTCAATGCCTTACGCATACATGTTGTCCTCCTCTTTTTTCTATGATTTCAGGGGTCTCACCACCCGCACCAGGAAGCCGAAGCTGGGAAAACACCTCCTATGTCTTGAATTTGCGCGTGGCGCCAACACCTCAGGACCGTTGTGGGCCCTCCCCTATGAGGCCAGAGCAAAAGATACCGAAAGCGAACCTCTCTCTACGGAGCCATCAGCTCCCGTGCAGCCCGCTGCCGGAAAGCCGGTCCGCCCCTCCCTGCAGCCCCAAAAGGCATCTAACGCGCAAAGGGCTTCCCTCTGCACGCTCTCGCCGACAGCCGGTCTAGCTTTTCCAAGCCAGCATCATTTTACTCTTTTGGTACGAAAAGGCACACCTTTGAGCAGAAAAGACCCGCTCAGCAGGGCACTCATGTGAAGAATCGCGCTGCCGAACAGGTCTCTGCGTTTCAGGCGGACCCGATCTGTGGGAGTGTCCCGCAGATGTCTTGACGAATCCGTCTCGTACCAAAAGAGGCACGATGCATACTCCCCTATCCATCTTTTCAGAGAGGGTTTTCCGTACTGAAAGAGGTTTCTTAACGTTTCGAAATTATATCACGTTATGGCTCTTTTGTCAATCATAATCGCCATTTCGTTAATTTTTTGTCATTTTTTATTTGAATTGTCTGTTCTTTATCACATCTCCAGCCGTGCCGCCGGCGCACCAGGCATCCGGGCGGCGACTCCTTCTCCGCCCCTGCCCTTCTTGCCAAGAATTATGGTTGCTTTTCCTCCCCAATCCCGGTATAATATTTTGACCCCGTCCCGAACGCCCGGGACGCCGGACTCTAACAGTTTACCGAGGAGTGACAGACATGGCAGAAGAACTGAACGCATCCATGGGCCAGAACTTTATCCACGACTTGATCGACGAGGACCTCGCTCAGGGCGGACAGTATGAGGGCATGACTGTCCACACCCGCTTTCCCCCTGAGCCCAACGGCTATCTCCACATCGGCCACTGCAAGGCCCTGACCATCGACTTTGGCACTGCGGAGAAGTATGGGGGGCTTTGCAACCTGCGCATGGATGACACCAACCCCGCCAAAGAGGACACAGAGTACGTGGACGCCATTCAGGATGACATTCACTGGCTGGGCTTTGACTGGGGGGACCGGTTTTACTACGCCTCCGACTACTTTGAAAAGATGTATGAGTATGCCGAGGAACTGATCCAAAAGGGCCTGGCCTACGTCTGCCAGCTCTCCCCCGAGGAATTTAAGGCCAACCGGGGCTCCATCGGCGTGCCCGCCACCTCCCCCTACCGGGACCGGCCTGTGGAGGAATCCCTGGACCTGTTCCGCCGGATGCGGGCCGGGGAATTTGCCGAGGGCTCCATGACCCTGCGGGCCAAGATCGACCTGGCCAGCGGCAACTTCAATATGCGCGACCCGGTACTCTACCGGATCAACTTTGCCCACCACCACCGCCAGGGGGACAAATGGTGCATCTACCCCATGTACGATTTCGCCCACCCCATCGAGGACGCCCTGGAGGGAATCACCCACTCCCTGTGCTCCCTAGAGTTCCAGGACCACCGTCCCCTGTACGACTGGGTGGTGAGCAACATCTCCATCCCTTACCATAAGCCCCGGCAGATTGAGTTCTCCCGCCTGGGCATCGACCACACGGTGATGAGCAAGCGTAAGCTGCGCGCGCTGGTGGAAGAGGGCCGGGTGTCCGGCTGGGACGACCCCCGGATGCCCACTCTGTGCGGCATGCGTCGCCGGGGCTATACCCCCCGCTCCATCCGGGATTTCTGCGAGCGGGTGGGAGTGACCAAGTCGGACAACACCATCGAGTACGCCCTTTTGGAGCACTGCCTGCGGGAGGATCTCAACGAGTCGGCCCGGCGGGTGATGGCGGTGCTGCGCCCCGTCAAGCTCGCCATCGTCAACTACCCCGAGGGCCAGAGCGAGACTTTTGAGGTGGAGAACAACCCCAACCGCCCCGAGGACGGAACCCGCGCCGTTACCTTCTCCAAGCATCTGTATGTGGAGGCGGAAGACTTCCTGCCCGAGCCCGTACCCAAGTATAAACGTCTCTACCCAGGCGGCCCGGAGTGCCGCCTGAAAGGGGCCTACCTCATCCGCTGCATGGGCTACGAGACGGACGAGGACGGCAACGTCACCGAGATCCTGGCGGAATACGACCCGGACAGCCGGGGCGGCAACCCCGCCGACGGCCGGAAGGTGAAGGGGGCTACCATCCACTGGGTGGACGCCGCCACCGCCCTGGACGCGGAGGTGCGGCTGTACGACAACCTGTTCTCCGACCCCGATCCCGACGCGGCGGGCAAGGATTTCCTGGCCTGCCTGAACCCCAACTCTCTGGAGGTGCTCACTGGGGCCAAGGTGGAGGCCGGACTGGCCGCCGCCCAGCCTTCCGACCGCTTCCAGTTCCTGCGCCAGGGCTACTTCTGCGCCGACAGCAGGGACAGCAAACCCGGCAAGCTGGTATTCAACCGCTCGGTGAGCCTGAAGGACAGCTTCAAGGCCCAGCGGTAAAAATCCCATCAGGAAACACCAGGACCCGCCGGGGGACGCCGGGCGGGTCCTGGCGTCTATTTGGTCAAAAGTACGATGTTTCCACCGGTTTTCCGCCGGAACGTGAACGAAACGTAAACACTGGGAGCCGGGCATGGACTTTTCCCGCCGGGTATGATATACTGTGTGGCAACTGTGAAGGGACCCTGCAAGGAGGAACCGTGGTGCGGACGGATATTTTGGGCATAGCCTTTGACAATGTGACCATGGAGGAGGCGGTGGACCGGGCCATGGCCCTGCTGGAGCAGGATGGCCCTCACCTGGTGGTCACCCCAAACGCCGAGATCGTACAGCAGGCCGGGTCCGATCCCGAGTTTGCTGCGCTGATCGCCCGGGCCGACCTGGTCCTCCCCGACGGGGTAGGCGTGATCTACGCCTCCAAAATCCTGGGCCGTCCCCTGCGGGGGCGGGTGCCTGGGGTGGACTTTGCCAGCGCCCTCATGGACCGTATGGCCCAAACCGGCAAGCGCCTATTCCTGCTGGGGGCCAAGCCCGGCGTGGCTCAAGAGGCCGCCCGGCGGCTGACGGAACAGCACCCCGGCCTGGTGGTCTGCGGCGTGCACGACGGCTATTTCAAAGAGGACGCCGGCGTGGTGCAGGCCATCCGGGCGGCTCAGGCAGACGTGGTCTTTGTCTGCCTGGGCGCGCCTAAGCAGGAGAAGTGGGCCGCCGCCCACGGGGAGGCAACGGGTGCCCGGCTGCTCGTCGGCCTTGGCGGCTCCCTGGACGTGTTCGCCGGACAGGTGGAGCGGGCCCCGGAGTCCTGGCAGAAGCTGGGGCTGGAGTGGCTCTACCGCACCATCCGCCAGCCCTCCCGGTTCAAGCGGGTGGCCAAGCTGCCCCTGTTTCTCCTCTCTGCGGTGGGGGCCAGGCTCAAAGGAAAGTGAGGTGTCGGCCATGGCCGGCAGATTGATTGTCTTTGAGGGGACAGACGGCTCGGGCAAGTCCACCCAGTTCGCCCTGGCCCGTCAGGCGCTGGAGCGGGAGGGCCGGGAATTTCGCACCTTTACCTATCCCCAGTACCAGGAGGAGTCCTCCGCCCTGGTGCGCATGTACCTCGGCGGCCAGTTCGGCACCCATCCCTCTGATGTGAACGCCTACGCCGCCTCCACCTTTTTTGCGGTGGACCGCTACGCCGGCTACAAGCGCTTCTGGGGCTCTTACTACGAACAGGGCGGGCTGATGATGCTGGACCGGTACACCACCTCCAACGCGGTGCACCAGTCCTCCAAGCTCGCCCCGCCGGAGCGGGAGGCGTTCTTCCGCTGGCTGGCAGACTTCGAGTACGGCGCGCTGGGGCTGCCCCGGCCCGACCTGGTGCTCTGGCTGGACATGCCCACCCAGCTGGCGGTAAATAATCTGCGCCGCCGGGAACGGGTCACCCACACCATCGGCGATATCCACGAGGTGGACGCAGCCTATCTCAGCGCCTGCCGGGATGCCGCGGCCCAGGCAGCGGACTTTTTCGGCTGGCGGCGCGTCGCCTGCACCGACGGGGGCGGCGCTTTGCGCACCCAGGAGGACATTCATAAGGAGATTCTCTCTTACATTTAATAAAGGCCCATGGCCGTCCTTTGACCTGAGCCCTGTTGAAAGGTGGTTTCCCCATGGTATATATCTTGCTGGCCCCCGGTTTTGAGGAGGCCGAAGCCCTGGTCCCCGCCGACCTGCTGCGCCGAGCGAACGTCCCGGTGACCCTGACCGGCGTGGGTGGCGATTGCGTCACCGGCGCCCACGGCGTCCCGGTGCGCGCCGATGCGGCGGTTGAACAGGTGGCGCTGTGCGCCGGCGATATGCTGGTGCTGCCCGGCGGCCCCGGCGTGGCCGCCCTGGAGGGCAGCGGCGCAGTCCTATCCCTGATCCGCCAGGCCGCCCAGCAGGAGGATCTGTGGCTGGCCGCCATCTGCGCCGCCCCTACCCTGCTGGCCCGGATGGAACTGCTCCCCGGCCGCCAGGCGGTGTGTTACCCTGGCATGGAGGACGATCTAACCGCCCACGGCGCCACGCCCCGGATGGAGTGTTCCACCGTGCGGGATGGCAGGTTCATCACCGGCCGGGCCCCCGGCTCCGCCTTTGATTTCGGTCTGGCCCTGGTGGAAGCTCTGGCCGGCCCCCAGACCGCCCAGCAGGTGCGCGCCGGCATTCATTATCACGGCTGAACAGGCCTGTCCACTCCTGGGGCAGCAAGACGGAGGGGCGTGCGCCCCTCCGTCCGAATCATCCCAGGGCCGCCGATGCTTGGCGCGTCAGGCGGCAGGGAAAGCACGCTGTATGTTCAGCCCCGGCAGCGCGCGCCCGGCTGAGCACACCATCCGACCCTCACTCCGCCGCGGCCGGCGGCCAGGGGCCTTTCTGACAATCAGCAGCAGCCGTCGTTGCAGCCGCAGCTGTTGCCGCAGCCGTTGCCGCTGAAACCGTTGCCGCAGCAGCAGCACAGAATGAGAACCAGGATGATGATCCACCAGCAGCCGCCGCCGAAACCATTGTTACCACAACACATGATTTTGTCACCTCACATTTGATGTCCGGTCACAGGTACCGGCTCGGACCCCGCCCCCTTCGGGAGCGGCGCCCGAGGCGGCGCCCGTTCTCCGTTTCTGCGTTATCCTATGTGGAGACCGCGGGATTGGTTCCAGCCCGCCCTTTGATTTGCCCACCTGTGACTTACCCTGAAATTACGATAGGAGCGAAATGCCATGGCAGAAGAACACCGCAGCCCGTCCTCCGGGCAGCCGCAGCGCCACACCCGGGTCACCCGCAGGCGGCGCAGCCGCAGATCTAAAGTGGCCGGCGCGTTTTTGTACGTCCTGTTCGTCATCGGCCTGTCCGCCGTACTGGCCACGGTGGGCTGGGTGTGGGCCAACGACTTGCTGGCCCTGAATAAGGAGTATACCTCCGTGATCATCACCGTCCCTGACGACGCCATCACCTACACCGAGCAGACCGACGAGAACGGGAATGCCTACACTGTCACCCATGCGGATATGGGGCAGATCGTGGATCAGCTGGAGGAGGAGGGACTGATCGAGTACAAGTTCCTGTTCCAGCTCTACTCCTGGTTCTCCAACGCCGATGAGAAAATCGTGGCCGGTACCTATGAGCTGAACACGGAGATGGACTACCGGGCTCTGGTCACCAATATGAGCTCGTCCTCCTCCACCCGCCAGACTATTGATCTGACCATTCCCGAGGGCTACACCGTGGACCAGATCTTCGCGCTGCTGGACGAGGAGGGGGTTTCCACCGCCGCCCAGTTGGAGGAGACGGCCGCCAACCACGACTACGCCTTCGACTTTCTGGAGGGCATCCCCCTGGGGGACTACCACCGGCTGGAGGGCTACCTCTTCCCTGACACCTACACCTTCTATCTGGGGGAGAACCCCCTGTATGTCATCAACAAGATGCTGGTGAACTTCTACACCCGTATGGAAGACTACTTTGACCAGTTCACCCAGGAGAGTGCGTACTCCCTCCACGATATCGTCGTCATCGCCTCCATGATTGAGAAGGAGACGGACGGCGAGGACTATCGGGACATTTCCTCGGTCATCTACAACCGCCTGGAGAATACCGCCGCCGAGACCGCGGGCTACCTCCAGATTGACGCCACGCTGGTCTATATCAACGGCGGCAATGTGCCCACCGACGCCGACCGGGAGATCGACTCCCCCTACAACACCTATCTGTACCAGGGCCTGCCCGCCGGTCCCATCTCCAATCCCGGCATGGAGTCCCTCTACGCCGCCATGAACCCCAACGACACCAGCTATTATTACTATGTGCTCAACCCAGAGACCGGCCGGCACGACTTCAGCCGCACCTACGCCGAGCACCAAGCCAAGGTGGCCCAGTATGCCAACAGTGCGGAAAGCTGAGCTTTTGTCCCCGGCGGGGGACCTGGAACGGCTGAGGATGGCTCTGGCCTACGGTGCGGACGCGGTCTATCTGGCGGGCAACGCCTTCGGCATGCGGGCCTTCGCGGGCAACTTCGATCGGGAGGGCCTGGCCCAGGCCGTGGAGCTAGCTCACCGCCAGGGGGTGCGGGTCCATGTGACCTGCAACACCCTGGCCCGCAACGATGAGGCCGCAAAGCTGCCTGAGTATTTGGAATATCTAGACGGCATCGGGGTGGACGCGGTGATCGCCGCCGGGGTGGACGTGCTGAGCCTGTGCCAGCGCCACGCCCCCCATGTCCAGGTGCATATGTCCACCCAGACGGGCATCACCAACTATGAGATGGTCCGGGTGTGGCATGAGTTGGGGGCCAGCCGGGCCATACTGGCCCGGGAGCTGTCCTTGGACGAGGTGGCCCAGATCTGCGCCAAGGCCCCCCGGGGAATGGAGGTGGAAGCCTTCGTCCACGGGGCCATGTGCGTGAGCTATTCCGGCCGGTGCCTACTTTCCAACTATATGACCGGGCGGGACGCCGCCCGTGGGGCCTGCGCCCAGCCCTGCCGCTATCAGTACGCCCTCATGGAGGAAAAGCGGCCTGGAGAGTATTTCCCCGTCTTTGAGGAAAACGGGGAGACCTTCATCCTCAACAGCCGGGATATGTGCATGATCGACCACATTCCGGAGCTGCTGTCCGCCGGCCTGCACTCTTTGAAGATCGAGGGCCGGGCCAAGAGCGCCTATTACACCGGCATGGTCACCGCCGCCTACCGGCACGCCATCGACGCCGCCGCCCAGGGGCTCCCCCTGGATCCGGTCTGGCGGGATGAGGTGGACAAGGTGAGCCACCGGCACTACTCCACCGGCTTTTACTTCGGCGATCCCGGCCAGTACACCGACTCCGCCCGGTATGTGCGGGACTGGCAGGTGCTGGCGGTGGTCACGGATTGCGATGGGGAGGGCAACGCCACGCTGTCCCTGCGTAACAAATTTTCCGCCGGGGACAAGATCGAAGTAGTGGGCCCCGGCATGGCCGCCTTCCCCCTCTCCGCCCCCATGATGACGGATGAGGCGGGGCAGCCTCTGGCCGAGCCCCGACACCCTCAAATGGTCTTTCACATGAAACTGCCCCAGCAGGTGCCGCCCCTGTCCATTCTCCGGGCCTGCCGCCCCAATTCCTGAAAGGAGCTGACCTTCGTGGAAATCCGCCACGCCCTCCCCTCTGATCTGGACTGCCTGGCTGCGGTGGAGGCCCTGTGCTTTCCCCCGGCAGAAGCGGCCGGGGCGGATTCTCTCCGTGGCCGGTTGGCGGTCTACCCCAACCACTTTTGGCTGCTGCTGGAGGAGGGCCGCCTGGTGTCCTATGTCAACGGTCCCGTCACACAGCAGCCCGACCTGGCTGACTGGATGTACCACGATCCCTGCGTCCATCAGGAAAACGGTGCCTGGCAGATGATCTTCGGCGTCAGTACCGAGCCCTCCTTCCGAAAGCGGGGATACGCCGGTCAGGTGCTGCGTCAGGTCATTGCCGACGCAGCCGCCCAGGGCCGGAAAGGCCTGGTGCTCACCTGCAAGGACGCCCTGGTCCGCTACTATGCCGGCTTTGGCTTTGCAGACGAGGGCATCTCTTCCTCTCAGCATGGCGGCGTGGCCTGGCACCAGATGCGCCTGACCCTCCCTGCCTCCCCTTCCTGCTCGTCTGTCTGATCTCCGCCCCGGGTATCCCCGGGGCGGTTTTGTATCGGTTAGCGTTGCCTTTCCCTTTTGTTTTTTATATAATGCGTAGATAGCCAAACTGCTCCGGCCCCGGCGGCGTCTGTTTTCCGTCCCCTGGGCATACCCTGTCAACAGGGCTGTTTCCAGATCCGAACCGTATCCAGGAGGTCCTTTCCATGCTCAACGCCATTCTCCGCGCGTTCATCCCCAATTACACCCATACGGAAGACCCCACCGTCCGCCGCCGGTACGGCGTGGTGTCCGGCGCTACCGGCATTGTACTCAATCTGCTGCTCTTCGCGGGCAAACTGGTCTCGGGGTTGCTCTCCGGGGCCATTTCCGTCACCGCCGACGCCTTCAACAACCTGTCTGACGCCGCCTCCTCGGTGGTCACCCTGGTAGGCTTCCGACTGGCGGGGCAGAAGGCGGATGCGGACCATCCCTTTGGACACGGCCGGGCGGAATATCTGGCCGGCCTGATCGTCTCCCTGCTCATCCTGCTGGTGGGGGTAGAGCTGGGCCAGAGCTCCTTTGAGAAGATCCTGCACCCGGAGGAAACCCTGCTCACCCCCCTCACCGCGGGCATCCTGGTGGCCTCTATCCTGGTCAAGCTGTGGATGAGCTGGTTTCAAAACGCCCTGGGCAAACGCATCTCCTCCGAGACCCTGCGGGCCACGTCGGTGGACTCCCGGTCTGACGCCATTGCCACCTCGGCTGTTTTGCTCGGGCTGCTGGTCTCCCGCCTGACCAGCCTGCCCCTGGACGGCTGGGCGGGCCTGCTGGTGGCCCTGTTCATCCTGAAAGCGGGCTTCGGCGCGGCCAAGTCCACCCTGGATCCCCTGCTGGGCCAGGCCCCGGAGCCGGAGACCGTCCAGGCCATTGAGGACGTGATCCTCTCCCACCGGCAGGTGGTGGGGATCCATGACCTGATCATCCACGACTATGGCCCCGGCCGCCGGATGATGAGCGTTCACGCCGAGGTGGCCGCCGACGCGGACCTTCTGGAGGTCCATGATGTCATCGACCACATCGAGCGGGAGCTTAACCGGAAGTTTCACATCGAGGCGGTCATCCACATGGATCCCATCCAGATTGGCAATCCGGAGGTGGACCGGCTGCGCAAACTTACCGCCGCATTGGCCGCCCAGATCCATCCCGCCCTCACCATCCACGATTTCCGCATCACCGCCGGCCCCATGCACACCAATCTTATCTTCGATGTGGTGGTCCCCTATGAGGTCAGCCTATCAGATGAGGAGGTCCGGACCCGCCTCGCCCAGAGGCTCAAGGAACAGGACCCCCGCTACAACGCGGTCATTCAGGTAGATCACAGCTACGTCCTGTAGCCGGCGCCCGATTGCGCCGCTCCAGCCTGAAAAAGCGGGGGGAAAAGCGGTTTAGAATTCACACTTTATCTATACAAATTCCTCAAATTGCGCTATAATCTTATCAATTATGATTGCTTGCATGGAGAGCATAGAAGGGGTGCCGCTTATGTCCACCAAAGTATTGGTTGTGGAAGATGACAAGAATATTGCCGACCTGCTGCGCATCTACCTGGAAAAGGAGCAGATGGAGTGCAGGATCGCCGGGGACGGCCTGGCTGGGCTGGAGGAATTCAACCAGTTTCAGCCCGACCTGGTCCTGCTGGATATCATGCTGCCCGGCATGGACGGCTGGTCCGTGTGCAAGAAGATCCGGGAGACTTCCAAAGTCCCCATCATCATGCTCACCGCCAAGGGCGAGCTGGAGGACAAGGTATCCGGGCTGGAGATGGGGGCGGACGACTACATCACCAAGCCCTTTGAGATGAAGGAGGTGCTGGCCCGCATCCACGCGGTGCTGCGCCGCTTCGGCGGTGAGGAACAGCCTGCCGAGCGCAAGCTCACCTTTGACAAGCTGGTGATCAACCTGGATTCTTACGAGCTGTTGGTGGACGGCAAGCGGGTGGATACCCCACCCAAAGAGCTGGAGCTGCTGTACCACCTGGCCTCCTCTCCCAACCGGGTGTTCACCCGCAACCAGCTGCTGGACGAGGTGTGGGGCTTTGACTACTTCGGGGACAGCCGCACGGTGGACGTACACATCAAGCGCTTGCGGGAAAAGCTGGAGGGCGTGTCCGACCAGTGGTCTTTGAAAACCGTCTGGGGCGTGGGCTATAAGTTTGAGGTGAATACCCAGTGAAAACCATGTACGGCCGGCAGTTCGCCACCATGGCCGGTATGATTTTGCTGTCCTTTTTGATGCTGGGTGCCTCCTTCGCCACGCTGAGCTACCAGTACACCATCCAGGAGAAGCGGGACTCCATGAGCCGCAGCGCCAACATCATCGCCGCCTACACTTCCGATTATATCAACGCCAACGGGGAGTACTCCTGGCTGGATCTTGGTTTTCAGGGGCAGCTGAGCGTTTTGGCCCTGGTGGCCGACACCCATGTGATGGTCAGCACCGCCCAGGGCGTGGTGGTCTACGCCACCGACGGAGCCAAGGAGCTGCTGGAGCTGGAAAACCGCTCCATCCCCACGCAAATTGTGTCGGAAGTGATCGGCGGGTCCTTTGCCGGGGCCACCACCCTGGGGGGGATGTATGAAAAGCCCCGGTATCTGGTGGCGCTGCCCATCCAGAGCGGGGCAACCCTCCAGGGGCTGGTGCTGGTGTCCTGTGAGGCATCTGAGATCAGCAGCATGTGGGAGGACCTGTCCGGTATTTTCCTGGTCACCGCCGCGGCGGTCATCCTCATTGCCGCCATCATCAGC
This sequence comes from Candidatus Enterenecus stercoripullorum, assembly GCA_018716015.1. Classification (GTDB taxonomy): domain Bacteria; phylum Bacillota; class Clostridia; order Oscillospirales; family Oscillospiraceae; genus Enterenecus; species Enterenecus stercoripullorum. The sequence goes on from DVKM01000068.1 coordinate 37,231, forward strand.
TCGGTGACCAGCATGCGCCAGTCCAAGCCCATCAAGGAGATCGCCGCCGCCGCCCGGCAATTCGGCCACGGAGAGCTGAACGTGCGGGTGGATGTGGGCCACCGCCGGGATGAAGTGGGCGAGCTGGCTGAAGCCTTTAACGCCATGGCCGACTCCCTGGCCAAGAGCGAGCAGCGGCGGTCTGAATTCATCGCCAATGTGTCCCACGAGCTGAAAACCCCCATGACCACCATTGCCGGTTTTGCCGACGGCATTCTGGACGGCACTATCCCGCCGGAGAAGGAGCGGGAATACCTTCAGGTTATCTCGTCGGAGACCCGCCGGCTGTCCCGGCTTGTACGTTCCATGCTGGACCTGTCCCGGCTGCAGTCCGATGAGCGGGCCGCTCAGCAGCAGTTTGACATCAGTGAGACCATGCTGCGGGTGCTGGTCAGCCTGGAGAGCAAGATCAACGCCAAACATCTGAACGTGGACACCCGGCTGCCTGACGGCCCTGTCCAGGTGTGGGGCGATCAGGACGCTATTACCCAAGTGTGCTATAACCTGCTGGACAACGCCACCAAGTTCTCCCCGGAGAACGGTCCCTTAAGCATCTTCATTACCACCAAAGGTTCCAAGGCCTATATCTCCATCCGCAACGAGGGGGAGACCATTGCGCCGGAGGAGCTGCCTTTGATCTTTGACCGTTTCCACAAAACCGACCATTCCCGCAGCGCCGACCGGGACGGTGTTGGCCTGGGATTGTATATCGTCAAAACCATCCTCAACAGCCATAAGGAAAATATCACCTGTACCAGTGAGGATGGCAAGACCACCTTTACCTTCACTCTTACCCTGGCGTAACATTCCAGTCTCCCCGGTGATATTGTCCGGGCCCCGCTACAGGCGGGACGGCGCTTTCCACCCACTCCATGCAGGAGGTATCCGATGCAGAATCATCTATCCTACCGCTGGCCCACCGGTCCCAGCCTCCGTTCCGTCCCATACGGTTCTCCCAAGCCCCCCCTCCGGCGGCTGGGCCGTGCCGCCCGCACGCTGCTGATCGTCATCGGCTGCCTTGCCGGCCTTGCCCTGCTGATCTTTGCCGCCTTTTGGGGAGTACTGACCCTAGCGGGTTATTTCTCAAATCAAATCGTGGATGCTCCTCCGCTCCCCACCGGTTCCATCTCCCGCCCGCAATCGGACGGCTGGTCTCCTGATGATTTGCCGTGGGGCGACCCAGATCCTGCGGTGGAGATTTCGTTGAGCCAGCCCGCATATCAACTCCTCACAGCCCAGGAAATCTACCAGCAGGTGCTCCCCTCGGTGGTGTGTGTCCAGGCCGGGCACGGCGAATCATACAGCGTGGGCTCCGGCGTCATCCTCACCAGCGGCGGCTATATCGCCACCAATTACCACGTCATTGAAAAGGGATCTGACCTGGAGGTGATGCTGCTCTCCACCCAGCGCGTCTACGACGCGGTGCTCATCGGCTACGACGAGGAGCTGGACCTGGCGGTGCTAAAGGTGGATGCACAGGGCCTCACCCCCGCCCGGCTGGCCGACTCCGACCAGCTTCAGGTGGGCGACCAGGTTTACGCCATCGGCAACCCCATGGGCTATCTCTACGGCACCATGACCGACGGCATTGTCTCCTCCCTGGCCCGGGAGGTGGAGGTGGACAGCCGTGACATGACCCTGATCCAGACCTCCGCCGCCCTGAACTCAGGCAACTCCGGCGGGGCGCTGGTGGACGCCTACGGCCAGGTGGTGGGCATCACCTCCGCCAAGATCACCGGCGTCAACGACGACGTGGTCACTGAGGGCATCGGCCTGGCCATCCCCATTACCGACAGCCTGCCCTTCCTCAACTACATCATCCAGACCGGGAAAACCTGTCGGCCCGCTCTGGGCGTTACCTGTAATATCCATACCGTGGAAGGCCAGCAGCGGGTGATCATCGCGGAGATCTCCCCCGGCGCCCCGGCGGAAGGTATTCTGGAGCCGGAGGACGAGGTCATCGCCCTCAACGGCCAGCCTTTTGACACCTTCTATCAGCTTACCCGAATCCTCTACGCCACCGGCGTGGGCAACCCGGTGGAGCTCACCGTGCTGCGAAACGGCCAGGAGATTATCGTCTCCGTCACCCTCTACGACAGTCTCACCGCCACCTCCCAGCCCTGACGGGCCGGGAGGCTGGTTGCTTTCCCCGCAAACTTTTCAAAGGGAGGAACATCTCCATGGATCAAAACTGTGTGCTTGCCCTCCTGGCTGGGGGCAGCGGGTGGCTGTCCGGCGAGGAGATGAGCCGCGCTCTGGGCGTCACCCGGGCCGCGGTATGGAAGCAGATCACCCAGCTGCGCCAGGCGGGTTGGCCCATTGAGTCCTCCACCCGACTTGGCTACCGCCTGTCCGGGCCGCCCCCCTGCCTGTCCGCCTCCTACCTGAACGCCCTGCTGCCGCCGGACGGCCTGTTTTCCGGCAAGATCCAGACCATTGCCAGCGTGGACTCCACCAACACCCGGCTCAAAGCCCTGGCGGCGGCCGGCGCCCCGGAGGGCACCGTGCTGCTGGCAGAGGAACAGACCGCCGGACGAGGCACCCGGGGCCGCTCTTTTTCCTCCCCAAGGGGGCAGGGGCTGTACCTGTCTGTCCTGCTGCGGCCCAAGGTCAGTCTGGAGGAGCTGCTCACCCTCACCGGCTGGGCAGCGGTGGCCTTTCGGGATGGCATCCAGGCCGCCTGCGGCGCCGGCGTGGGCATCAAATGGCTCAATGATCTCTACCTGGGCAATGGCAAGCTGTGCGGTATCCTCACAGAGCTATCCCTGCTGGGGGAGAGCGGAGAGCCGGACTATGTGGTCATCGGCGCGGGTATCAACCTCACCCAGAACCAATCGGATTTTCAGGCCCAGGGATTGGACGGCATCGCCACCTCCCTGGCCCTGGAAGGCTTCACCCCGGAGCGGCACCACCTAGCCGCCTGCGTTCTCACCGCCCTGGGGGACATGGTCCGGGCCTTTCCTGCCCGGCAGGAGGACTACCTGGCCCGCTACCGGGCCCACTGCATCACCCTGGGCCGTCAGGTTTCCTTCCAGGAGAACGGGCAAACCCTTGTGGCCGCCGCGCTGGACGTCAGCGACCATTTCGCTCTGGTGGTAGGCTATCCCGACGGCACCCGCCGCACCCTGTCCTCCGGTTCCATTGCCATGCTTTGAGGGCAGCATCTTTCCAATCTGTTTTACTTTTGCAGACAATGTCTGTGCGTATTCTTTTTAAGGAGTCGAGTCCCATGAATGCCGCCCAACGCCGCAGCCACATCCTTCAGATTCTCCAAGCCTCCCCCCAGCCTGTATCCGCCACCGCCCTGGCTGGCCGGCTGGGGGTCAGCCGCCAGATTATCGTGGGGGATGTGGCCCTGCTCCGGGCCGCCGGAGCGGACATCACCGCCACCCCCCGGGGCTATGTCATCTTCCGCTCCGCCGGCCTGGAGCGCCGGGTGGCGGTACGCCACCGGCCTGAGGAGATGGAGCGGGAGCTGAATCTCATGGTCGATCACGGCTGCGCCGTGCTGGATGTGATCGTGGAGCACCCAGTGTACGGCCAGCTCACCGGACAGCTGGATTTATCCTCTCGGTATGAAGTATTTGAATTTATACGAAAAGTATCGGAAAACCGGTCCCATCCCCTGTCTGCGCTCACCGACGGCATCCATCTCCACACCCTTTCCTGTCCCGACGAGGATACCTGGAACCGGGTCTTGGACGCGCTGAGGCAGGAGGGATTCCTCCTGTCCTGAGTCCTTGGCAACCATCGATTGCGAAAAGTTCCAGCCCCGGATGGTGGCCCGCAACCGCTCCGGTATGGTATTCTGCTTCCAGAGGCCGGAGTAAGTCAGACAGGATGGAGGGACCGGAATAGCTGGAACTGGGATTGGGACATCACCGGCGGCAGTTGAAGTTCCGCAGCCTCCGTCACCAGCATGGGCGAGATTTTGATGGGCATTGTCAACGCCATTCTGGTCTTTAGCTCTGTAATTCTCATTGCGGGCATTGTCTTGGCGGTCTGGCTGTACCAGAAAGGTCGCAACATCCATTGAGTCCTGAAAAGGGTTCTCCCAAAACCGCAACGGTTTTGGGAGAACCCTTTTTCCTATCCGATATCTTTTTACAGCCGCAGCCCCTTCACGTCTTTGAGCCGGGATAGGATGATGTTGCAGCTGCAACTGATCACCCCGGGCAAGGGATCGATGACCGTTGCCATCAGCCGTTCCATCTCCTCCCCGGAGGCCGCCACGGCGTGGACGTGGAGCTTATTCTTTCCCGTCACCCGGTACACCTGGGTGACAGTGCTGTTTTCTTTCAGGATCTGAGCCGCCCGTGTAAAGGTGTCCGACTGGAGCTCAATCTCAAAATAGCAGGACACCGCCCCGCTGATCTTCTGGGGGTTGATGACGGTGGTGTACTCCTCGATGATCCCCCGCCGCTCCAGTGCCTGCACCCGGGCCTTCACCGCCACCCGGGAGATCCCCACCTTCTGCCCAATCTCGGAATAGGATGCCCTGGCATTCTCGATAAGCAGCGCCACGATCCTCTGGTCCAGTTCATCCAGTCCGTCCAGGAACATGGCCTCAACCTCCCCTTTTTCTTTTATCATACCTTGTTTCGCACTCATTGTAAACAGCGTATTGACCTGCGTGTGTTTATCTGGTATGATTGTTTCGAAACGTAAGTTTATTCTTTCAAAGAGGAATGTCGCCTGGTATGAACCAAGATCTGACCCGGGGTCCCATCATGGGCTCCATGCTGCGCTTTGCCATTCCCATGATTCTGGGCAACCTACTGCAGCAGTGCTACAATGTAGCGGATACCCTGATCGTGAGCTGGTATCTGGGGCCCAACGCCCTGGCAGCGGTGGGATCGTCGTTCACCCTGATGACCTTTCTCACCTCCATCCTGCTGGGGCTGTGCATGGGCAGCGGCGCGGTGTTCTCCATGCGGTTTGGCCAGCAGGACGAGGCAGGGCTTCGCAGCAGCGCCCGGGCCTCCTTCGTCCTCATCGCCGCCATCACCGCAGTGCTCAATGTAGCGGTCTTCCTCTGCCTGGACGGGATCCAGGTTTTTCTCCGGGTCACTGACAAGGCCATCTGGCAGATGATGCGGGACTATCTGGCGGTCATCTTCTGGGGTATCGCGGGCACCTTTCTCTACAACTACTTCGCCTGTTATCTCCGGGCCATAGGCAACTCAGTGGTCCCCCTGATCTTTCTGGCCGTCTGCGCCATTCTGAACATCGTGCTGGACCTCTGGTTCGTGGCCGGCCTGAACCGGGGGGTAGCCGGCGCGGCGGAGGCCACGGTGATCTCCCAGTATGTGTCGGGCGTGGGGCTGGCCATCTTCGCCCTGATCCGCCGGCCGGAACTGCGCCCCCGGCGGAAGGATTCCCCCATCCGTATGGCCCAGATCCGGGAGATCGCCAGCTTTTCCATCCTCACCTGTGTCCAGCAGTCTGTGATGAACCTGGGCATCCTCATGGTGCAGGGTCTGGTCAACAGCTTTGGGGGAACCGTTATGGCCGCCTTTGCCGCAGCGGTGAAGATCGACGCTTTCGCCTATCTGCCCGTTCAGGATTTCGGCAACGCCTTCTCCACCTTTATCGCCCAGAATTACGGGGCACGGAAGCAGGAGCGTATCCAGGCCGGCCTAAGGGGGGCGGTGCTCCTGTCGGTTTCCTTCAGCCTTGTCCTCTCCGCTGCCGTTTTCCTCTTCGCCCGGCCCCTGATGCTCCTTTTTCTGGACAGCGCGGACGCCGCCATCATCGGGGAAGGGGTGCGCTACCTGCGCATTGAGGGGGCGTTCTACTGCGGCATCGGCTACCTGTTCCTGCTCTACGGCCTGTACCGGGCGCTAGGGCGGCCCGGCATGTCTGTGGCGCTCACCGTCATCTCCCTAGGCACCCGGGTGGCCCTGGCCTACCTCTTGTCCGCCATCCCCTTTTTCGGTGTGACGGGCATCTGGTGGTCAGTCCCCATCGGCTGGTTCCTGGCCGATCTCACCGGCTTTCTATGCTACCATACTCGAAAAAAGCAGCTGCTGTCCTGGCCGGAAGCGGACAGCACCCGGCGGTGAAAAAACAGTTGACAATCTCGCCGCTGCCGGTATAATAGTCTGCGCAGGTGTCATGACACCTGCGCAGACTACGTTGAGGGAGATGATCCTATGCAGGCAGTCCGTACTTTCCTGAAACGGAAGGGAATCGAGATTTCTCTGCACAGATATGGAATTGACGCTCTGGGCGCCATGGCCCAGGGCCTGTTCTGCTCGCTGCTCATCGGCACCATTCTGGACACGCTGGGGACGCAGCTGGGCCTTGATTTTATGGTGAGCGTGGGCGGCTATGCCTCCGCCATGAGCGGCCCCTCCATGGCCATCGCCATTGGCTATGCCCTGAAAGCCCCTCCCCTGGTGCTGTTTTCCATGGCCACAGCGGGCTATGCCGCTAACGCCCTGGGTTCCACCACCCTGAGCGGCGGCCAGGGGGCGGGCGGGCCACTGGCGGTGCTGTTCATCGCCGTAATTGCCGCCGAATTTGGCAAAGCGGTATCCAAGGAGACAAAAATCGATATTTTGGTCACCCCTCTGGTCACCATTTTGGTGGGGGTAGGCCTGTCTGCCTGGTTGGCCCCTGCCATCGGCACCGCCGCCACGGCGGTGGGTAGCTTCGTCATGCTGGCCACCGATCTGCAGCCCTTCCTCATGGGCATCATCGTCTCCGTGGTCATCGGCATTGCCCTGACCCTGCCCATCTCCTCCGCCGCCATTTGCGCGGCCTTTGGCCTGACAGGGCTGGCGGGGGGCGCGGCGGTGGCCGGCTGCTGCGCCAATATGGTGGGCTTCGCGGTGCTCTCCTTCCGGGAGAACCGCTGGGGCGGCCTGGTAAGCCAGGGACTGGGCACCTCCATGCTCCAGATGGGCAACATCGTCAAAAACCCCCGCATCTGGCTGCCCGCCATTCTCACCTCTGCCATCACCGGCCCTCTGGCCACCTGCGTGTTCCACTTTGAGATGAACGACCCCTCCGGGGGCGTGGCCTCGGGCATGGGTACCTGCGGCCTGGTGGGCCCCATTGGAGTGTACGCCGGCTGGGTAGCGGACGTGGCCAGCGGTGTAAAGGATGCCATCACCGCCATGGACTGGACCGCCATGGCCCTGATTTGCTTTATCCTGCCCGGGGTGCTCACCTGGGCCTTCGGCCTGCTCTTGCGCCGGATGGGCTGGATCCGCCCCGGAGACCTGACACTGGAGTGACCTGTCGGTCCACAAAAACCAGTTTTGCCCGTACTAGGGCAGGAAGGATGGATGTGTGAGATGATACGTGTAAAAACTGAGGCGGGAGGCCGCCGCAGATCATGATTCACCGGAACGTTGAGCGTAAACTGCGCAGACTGGGCCTAACCGGATGCTATCAGGGCTACAACTGCCTGGTATACGCGGCCATTCTGATCCATCAGGATCCATCCATGCTGGAACTGCCCACCAAGCTGCTCTACCCCGAGGTGGCCCAGCGGTGCCATCTCACCGTCAACGCCGTGGATCGGGCCATCCGCACCGCCATCCTGGTCTGTTTCCGCCGCAGCGCTCCAGCGGTATCCTGTATGTGCGGCACTACCGGGCTGCCCACCGTCCAGCAGTTTCTGTCCGGCCTGTCCGCCTATTGCGGCGGCAGGCAGCGGTAGGTCTCCCCTGGCTGGGGCTGAATGCCCCGCAGGGTAAACAGCTCCTCCACCGTCACAAAGCAGAATCCCTGGCTCAGCAGCGCATCCACCACCCGCAGCGCGGTATCCACGCTGGATGGGTAGACGTCATGGAGCAGGATGATGTCCCCGTCCTTTGCCTTGGCCACAATATGGGCCACCTGCCGGTCGGTATTCGTGTCCGCCCAGTCCTCCGGATCCACCGACCAGAGGATTACCGGGCCGCCCAGCTGGCCGCACACTTCCGATGTGGTTTTTCCATAGGGCGGACGCACCATGAATTCTGATATGCCCAGTAAGCCGGAAAGGGTGTCCCGCAGGGGTTCCACCTCGGAATAGATTGCCTCTGGAGTGGTGAACATATTATGGTTCTGGGCGTGAATCCCCACCTGATGTCCTTCCCGGGCCATGCGCAGGATCAGGTCCTCATTTCCCTCCACCTTCAGGCCGATCAGGAAGAAAGTGGCCGGCACTCCCCGCTGGGCCAGGCCGTCCAACAGAGGCTGTGTGGTTTTTCGTCTGGGCCCGTCGTCAAAGGTGAGGGCTACATAACGGCGCTGGGTTTGTTCTACGGCGGTCTGAACTGCCTGTCCCCGCCCCAGTATAGCCAGCGGCAGCCCCTGGGCCAGCATCATGAGGGCCGCCAGCGCCGCCGCAATCCCTCTTTTCAAAACACACCCCCAGTCCAACACTTCCTCCCACCCCTTTCCCGCAACTGCTGTCAGTATGCGCAAAAGGGCGTTTTTTATGTTCTGGCCGGCCTTCACCCTTGCGCAACGGCCGGAGCATATGATACAATTTTAAAATGAAACTGATTGCGGGAGGGATGGGGCTTTGAAGATTCTGCGCCGGCTGTTCGCCGTGCTGCTGTGCGGTGCGCTGCTGCTGGGCATTGCCGCTGCCAGCGCCAGAAGCACCTCCAACGTCTATTTCATGGCGGTCAACGAAAAGATCATTGAAATGACCCCGGAGAATATGCCTATGACGGTGGGCGGAACGCTCTATATCCCCTATACCATGCTGTCCATCCGGGATACTGGAATCAACCTGGGGGTCAGCGCCCAGTACAGCGCCTCCCGCCGGACCGCCCTGGTCTCTGGCGGGCGCAGGGCCATCACCTTTGACCTTCAGGCCAATACCGCCTACGACCCCCAGGGCAACTATGTAGACGCCCGGGCGGTGATGCGAAACTCCATGCTTTTCCTGCCCATCGCCTGGATCTGCGAATACTTCGGCGTCATCAGCTTCACCACCAGTCGGACTCCCTACGGCACATTGGTGCGCGTCACCAACGCCTCGGTCATCCTCAGCGACGCGGCCCTCATCGACGCCGCCGACGGCATGCTGCGGGACAACCTGGCCAGCTACCAGCAGGCCATTCAGGCTCAGCAGCCCTCTGCCGACCCCGCCAACCCAGGCTCCGATTCCTCTGTGCAGCCGGATTCCGGTCCCATCGTCTACCTGTCCTTTCTCTGGGGCGACGCCGTGGAGGATGTGGCCCGGCAACTGGAGGCCCTGGGCCGCCAGGCGCTGTTCTTCTTCACTCCCCAGCAGCTGCTGGAGCAGGACGACCTGGTACGCCGCCTGGTGGGCGCCGGGCACAGTGTCGGCCTGGACCTCACCGGCACCACGGTATCCCAGTGTGTTCAGCAGGCCCAGGAGGGCAGCCGGCTGCTGGCCAGCATCGCCTGCTGTCCAGTCTATATCGTCCGGGCGTCCTCTTTAGATGCGGCGCAGCGCAGCCAGCTCAGCCAGGAGGGCTGGGCGGTCTGGTCGGCCACTCAGAGCTGGGAGGACACCTCCAGTTCCTATCAGCTTCTAAGCCAGCTCAGCTACGGCCAGGACAACTACGTGGAGGCGATGTGCTCCAGCGAAAATCTTTCCGCCCTTTCCTCCGCCCTGCGCAGCCTGACCGGCAGCGGCTATCAGCTGCGCCAGACCGTGGCCCCCGCGCTGTAAACCCAAGTTTCCCATTGGAGGTGCTGAGATGAAACGCACTGTCATCCTGGATCCCACCCATCCGGACTGGGCCGGGCCCCAAACCGACCCCGTCCTGTGCCGCCGCCTCACCGGCCACCTGGCGGCCCGGCTGAGGGAGTACACGGAAGAGGGTATCGCCCCTGTGGATATTCTTCGGGACGGCCTAGTATCCGCCCAGATCGCCGGGGTGGACCCACATCAGGCGGTATCCGCCCTGGCCCGGCAGCGGGTGTTCTGCCAGAGCCGGGAGGGAGCGCTGCTCTTTTCCATCGGCGCAGACACCAGCTTTGAGGATCTGGACTATGTCCAGGCCGTGGCGGCACAGCTGCTGAAATAGACGCCCCACCGTCTTGTAAGAAAGACTGCCCCAATGCCACGCAGTTTGCGTGGCATTGGGGCAGTTGTCTTTTCCCAGAAATTACGGGGGCAGCAACTCACAGCTCCAGCATCACCCGCTGGATACCGGCCACGGCCTCGTCCACCAGGGCCTGGACGTTCAGAGCCTTCTCCGCCTCCTCCAGATCGGCCACATGGGGCCGGGTCTTGGGATGCTTGGGGGTAAACACGGTACAGCAGTCCTCATAGGGCAGGATGGAGGTCTCAAAGGTGCCGATCTTCCGGGCGATACGCACAATCTCCTCCTTGTCCATCCCCACCACCGGGCGCAGCACGGGAATGGTGCACACCGCGTTGGTGCAGGCCATAGCCTCCAACGTCTGGCTGGCCACCTGGCCCACCGACTCCCCGGTGACCAGGGCCTGGATACCGGTTTTCTCCGCCACAGCGCAGGCGATGCGCATCATGAAGCGGCGCATGAGGATGGTAAACAGCTCCTCGGGGCAGGACCGGCGCAACTCCTCCTGAATCCTGGTAAAGGGCACCACATGAACACAGGTCTTACCGATGTAGGGCACCAGCAGCCGGGCCAGGTCCAGCACCTTCTCCTTGGCCTCCGGGGAGGTGTAGGGGTAAGAGTAATAGTGGATCATATCCACAATGACCCCCCGCTTGGCGATCATCCAGGAGGCCACTGGGGAGTCGATGCCGCCGGACAGAAGGCTCAATGCCCGGCCTCCTATGCCCACGGGCAGGCCGCCCGCCCCCTCTTCCGGGTCAGCATGGACAAAAGCCTCATAGTCCCGCACCTCCACATGGACGGTGAGCTCCGGGTGGTGCACGTCCACAGTCAGGTGGGGGAAGGCGTCGTGGAGCTCGCCCCCCACATATTGAGACAGCTGGATGGAGGTCATGGGGAAGGTCTTGTCCGCCCGCTTAGACTCCACCTTGAAGGATTTGGCCAAGCGCAGCTTGTCCCCCAGATACTCCTTGGCACAGGCCACGATGGCGTCCTTGTCCTTGGGGCAGGCCCGGGCCCGGCACAGCCCGGCAACTCCGAACAGCTTCTCCATGGCCTGCCAGGCCCCTTCAAAGTCGCAGTTCTCCTCCTGGGGCTCCACATAGGTGGCCGACTGCCGGGTGTATACCTTGAAAGAGCCGTACTTCTTCAGCCGCCGCCGAGCATTACCCATCATCTTCTCCTCGAAGCCCCGCCGGTTTAAACCCTTGAGCACCATTTCTCCCTGCTTGAGCAGCATGATCTCTCTCACACATTTTCCCTCCGTTATTCAAAAAAGCGCCCTGACAGGCGCGTTCATTCGGATTGCGGATTCCGTATCGTCCTATTTTACCCTGACTGGCGATCACTGTCAAGGCAAAGGGCCGGGCGGCGGAACATTCCCCTGCCCGGCAGCCCCTGATTTTTCTTACAGCGTCTCAATCTCCAGGCCCGCCAGCCAGCGGCGGATCATGTCAAAGCCATGGTTGGCCGCCAGGGTGCGTACCCGGTCCCGGCGCTCCCGGGCCCCGGCCAGGCGGAGCTTTCGCACCCAGCACCCCTCCGGGGCGGCCAGGGCCACGTACACCAGCCCCACCGGGTTGCCCCACTCGTCGCTGTCGGGGCCGGCCACGCCGGTGGTGGCCACCGCCGCGTCGCAGCTCAGCACCCGGCGGGCCCCCTGGGCCATGGCCCGGGCCACCTCATCACACACCGCGCCCTGCTCGTCCAGCAGGGTCTGGGACACCCCCAGCACCCGATGCTTCACCTCGTTGGTATAACTCACCACGCCCCCCCGGAACACCGACGAGGCCCCGGGCAGGTCGGTCAGCCGTTTGGCCAGCAGCCCGCCGGTACAGCTCTCGGCAGTGCCCAGGGTGAGTCCCCGTGCCTTCAGCCCCTCCAGCACCACTTTCTCCAGGCTGTCTTCCTGGCCGCCGTAAATCATGGGTCCCAGTACCACCCGCACCTCCTCCTCCACCGGAGCGATGAGGGCCTTGGCAGTCTCCTCGTCCTGCGCCTTGGCGGTAATGCGCAGCTCCATCTCCCCCTCCTTGGCATAGGGGGCCAGGGTGGGATTGGTCAGCTGGTCCATCCGGTCCCGCAGCAGGCTCTCCACCTGGGATTCCCCCCAGCCAAACACCCGCAGGGTGTGGGAGCGAATCACTCCCTCGCTCAGGCGGCCCAGCCAGGGGGCGGCCTCCTGCCGGAACATGGGCAGGCACTCCCTGGGTGGGCCGGGGAGCATCACCACATAGTTCTCCCCACTTTGGAAGGCGCACCCCGGGGCGGTGCCCCAGCGGTTTTCCAGCACGGCGCACCCTTCGGGCAGCCATGCCTGCTGAAGATTATTCTCCGTCATCACCCGGCCGGAGGCGGCGAAATAATCACGGATGGCCTGGGCGCACTCGGGGTGGTAGACCAGCACTTTCCCAAAGGTCTCCGCCACCACTCGTTTGGTGAGATCGTCGCAGGTGGGCCCCAGCCCGCCGGTGGTGATGAGCACGTCCGCGCGGCTGCGGGCCAGCTCCACCGCCCGGCGCAGCCGCTCCGGGTTGTCCCCCACCACCGAGTGGTAGTATACGTTCAGGCCCAGGGCGGACAGCTCCCGGGACAGCATTTGTGCGTCAATGTTGGCGGTGTTGCCCAGCAGCAGCTCGGTACCCACCGCCAGCAGTTCCACGACGTGGCTCATGGCAGTTCAACTCCTTTGTTCCAACATGGTACGCCCCTTCCGAGAAGTTGTCAAGAAAACCCTTGCAATCTATCTGCTCATGGGGTATACTATGGATAACCATCGAACGCGAGGTATTCTCATGAATCTCTGCCACGCCCACAGCTTTACCTTCTCCTTTGGCTGGACTCGATTTACCGGGTTCGGCTATTTTGCCGTGGAGAAACAGCGGGTGTTGTGAGTTTCTGGCCCTCTTTTCAGGGCCGCGCCGATAGGCTATGGATGCTGAAGCTCATTGACACGCTTGCTGTCAATGGGCTTTCTTTTATTTTTAAAAAGAAAGGGCTGATCGAGCGTATGGTTATCGTTATGAAGCCGGGTACCCGGCAGGAGGACATTCAGGCACTGGTAAACCATCTGGAACGGGATCACGGCGTCAAGGTGGGTATCACCAACGGCGTGGGCTGCTCCATCCTGGGACTGGTAGGGGACACCACCCACATCGACATGGACAAGCTGTCTATGAACGACCACGTGGAGCGGGTCATGCGGGTGCAGGAACCCTATAAGAAGGCCAACCGGAAATTCCATCCCGAGGACACGGTAGTGGACGTGTGTGGAGTACCCATCGGAGGGGGCGCCTTTACCGTCATCGCCGGTCCCTGCTCGGTGGAGAGCCGGGAGCAGATCATCGAGGTGGCCCGGGACGTAAAGGCCTCCGGCGCGGCCCTGATGCGGGGGGGCGCCTTCAAGCCCCGCACCTCCCCCTACTCCTTCCAGGGCATGGGCACCACCGGCCTAGACCTGCTCATGGAGGCCCGGGAGAATACCGGGCTGCCCATCGTCACCGAGATTATGGACCCCCGCCTGTCCGACCTGTTCGAGCGGGAGGTGGATGTCGTCCAGGTGGGCGC
>DVKM01000069.1 GCA_018716015.1 Candidatus Enterenecus stercoripullorum
GAACAGGTTGCCCAGAAACAGGGGAAAGGCGAACCGGACCAGAATTTTCAGAATGTTTCCCTCGGTCATGAGGGTCTTTTGCTCTTGGGATGCGATGCTCTGCTCTGCCATGGCGATGCTGAAGCCTCCAATCTTTGTCCAACGAAACACTTTAGCACTGCCCGGGCCCCTTGTCAATGCGTTGAAAAAGCAGAAATATAATTTTCCTTGCATCCAAACAGGCAACAAATGGGGGCGCCTGGGGACGGGGTGGAGGGGGAGTGGACCATGGATCGGCAGAAAATTATCAGCGATCTGCGCAGGCTGGCCAACAGCAAGAGCAACGACGCGGTGAAGCTGGCCTACTTTACCCAGGAGGACGCCGACCGGATTGACGATCTGGATCTGCGGGGGCTGGTGGAGTTGCGGCGCAGCGGGAACGGCACGGTGGAGATTAAGCTCATTGACCGGCTCAAGGCCCTGGAGCTGCTGGACCGGCTGAGCCAGCGGGAAGAGGACCAGGCGCTGGACACCTTCCTGGACGGCCTGCGGGGGGAGGAGCCTTGAAGGGATCGGGCTTTTCCCCCAAGCAGCGCCGGCTGTTCCAGTGGTGGAAGGAGCCATACGACGGGGTGATCTGCGACGGGGCGGTACGCTCGGGCAAGACCTTCGCCATGGGCATCGCCTTTTTTCTGTGGGCCATGAGCTGTCATCAGAACCAGCAGTTCGGCCTGTGCGCGGCTACCCTGAACAGCGTACGCCGCAACCTGCTCACTCCGGTGCTGCCCCTGCTGCGCTCCCTGGGCTTTGAGGTTCAGGAGAAGGTGAGCCGCAACCTGCTTACCGTTCGCCTGGGACGGCGGGAGAACACCTTTTATCTGTACGGCGGGCGCAACGAGGGCAGCCCTGCCCTCATCCAGGGGGTGACCCTGGCAGGGGTGCTGCTGGACGAGGCGGTGCTCATGCCCCGGTCCTTTGTGGAGCAGGCCTGTGCCCGCTGCTCGGTGGAGGGCAGTAAGGTGTGGTTTTCCTGCAACCCGGCGGGGCCGGAGCACTGGTTTTACAAGGAGTGGATCTGTAGGGCCAGGGAGAAGGGGGCGCTGTATCTCCACTTTACCATGGAGGACAACCCCAGCCTGTCCCCCCGGGTGCGGAAAAAATATGAGCGGATGTTCCAGGGGGTGTTCTACCGGCGGTATGTGTTGGGGGAATGGGTGGCCGCGGAGGGGTTGGTGTATGACTTCTTCGACGCCAACGCCCTTCCCGCCGCACCGGAGGACGGCTACGAGGAGTGGCGTCTCTCCTGCGACTACGGTACCCGCAACCCGGCCTCCTTCGGCCTGTGGGGCCGCATCGGCCAGGTGTGGTACCGGGTGGAGGAGTACTACTACGACGCCCGGGCCGAGGGCAGGCAGAAGACGGACAGCGAGTATGTCTCCGATTTGGGCAGGCTGGCGGGGGACCGGGAGATCGGCATGGTGGTGGTGGATCCGTCGGCGGCCAGCTTCATTGCCGCCCTGCGCCAGGCTGGCTGGCGGGTGTGCCAGGCGGACAACCGGGTGCTGGAGGGGGTGCGGCGCACCGCCCAGGCCCTGCGCGCCGGGGACATCGTCATCTGCAAGGGGTGCGACGCGTCCATCCGGGAGTTCTCCCTGTACTGCTGGGACACCCGGGCGGGAGAGGACAAGGTAAAAAAGGAGCACGACCACGCCATGGATGACATCCGGTATTTTGTGATGAGTCTGGAGGAAGGGGGCGGCGGCGTCGCCGCCACTTCCGTGGAGAGAAAGAGATTTTAGCGCCGGGGGCGATGCCCCCGGCCCCCGCCGTCAGGCGGACAACCAAAGAGAAATACCCCTTCTGGGGATTTCTATAGATCAACATGAGGAAGGAGCAGGAAGAGCATGGAACTTTCTTTTGAGGGAATCGGCCAGGTGGCCGCCACCTTCGCCACCCAGGAGGCGCAGGAGGAGAAATTGTCCATCGGCCAGGTGGTGACCCTGACCGCGGAGGGCACTGTGGGCCTGGGCACCGCCGGGGCGGCCCCCTGCGGGGTGATTCTGGCCCTGGAAAAGGACCAGAAGGCCACGGTGCAGGTGGACGGCTTTGTCCAGGTAGCGTACACTGGCGACACCGCCCCCACCGTGGGCTGGGGCAGCCTGGGGGTGGACGGCAACGGAGGCGTCCAGGTGGCCAGCTCCGGCGGCCGCAGCTGCCTGATCGTCCAGGTGGACACCGCCGCCAAGACCGCGGTCATCAAACTGTAAGGAGGCAGAGAAACATGGCATATCAGTGCGACAATGTAAAGCTGGAAAAGGGCATGTACCGGGAGGCGGGCCGCACCTTCAGCCAGGTGCTGGAGAAGCTGGACCCCAGCGAGCAGTACAAGGGCACCGCCCTGGAGGGGCTGGACGCCTTCCAGCGCCAGCTCAAGCGCTTTGACATCCGGGTGAAGGGCGCAGGCTCCGACCTGGTGGACAAGTTCTTCTCCACCAGCCAGTCCGCGGTGCTCTTCCCTGAGTACATCGCCCGGGCGGTGAAGGTGGGCATCGAGGAGAGCAACATCCTGCCTGAGATCACCGCCACCGAGACCCAAATCGAGGGGATGGACTACCGCTCCATCACCTCCGTGCCTGAGGACGAGAAAAAGCTCAAGCGGGTGGCTGAGGGCGCGTCCATCCCCCAGACCACCGTCAAGACCCAAAGCAGCCTGGTCAAGCTCCACAAGCGGGGGAGAATGCTGGTGGCCTCCTACGAGGCCATCCGGTTCCAGAAGCTGGACTTGTTCTCCGTCACCCTGCGGCAGATCGGCGCCCAGATCGGCCGGATGCACCTGGAGGACGCGGTGAACGTCATCCTGAATGGCGACGGCAACGACAACCCCGCCGCCACCGTGGACGTGAAGACCACCGGCACCCTGACCTACGACGACCTGCTCACCTTCTGGAACGGCTTTGAGCCCTACCAGCTCAACACCCTGCTGGTGGGCAGCGACACCATGCTCAAGCTGCTGAGCCTGAGCCAGATGCAGGACGCCGCGGCGGGGCTGACCTTCCACGGCACCGGTAAGCTCATCACGCCCATGGGGGCCAAGGTGCTGCGCTCCTCCGCCGTGCCTGCGGGCAAAATCATCGGACTGGACAAGCACTACGCCCTGGAGATGGTCAAGGCAGGGGACGTGTGCGTGGAGTACGACAAGCTCATCGACCGGCAGCTGGAGCGGGCGGCCATCACCACCATCTCCGGCTATGCCAAGATTTTTGCCGACGCCAGCCAGGTGCTGGAAGTGTAAGAGACAAGGGAGGGGAAGCGCGTGGGCTTTCTAAAGCGAAAAAAGCCGGGCGCCCAGGCGGGCGCAGCCCGCGCCCAGCTGCGGGACGGGCTGCGCCACCCCTTCTCCGCCCTGGACGGCTATGTGCCGCTGCGCAACGGCGAGATGGCGGTTTACCGGGCCATCCGGGAGGGGATCCCGGTGGTGGACGCGGCCATCTGCAAGCTGGTGCGGCTGTGCGGCGGGGTGAGCGTGCAATGCCGGGACCGGGCGGCCCAGGAGGGAATGGAGCGGTTTTTGCGCACCGTGCCCACCGGCCGGGGCCAGCGGGGCTTGCAGTCCTTTCTGGACTGCTATCTGGACTCCTTATTCACCTGTGGCCGGGCGGTGGGCGAAGTGGTGCCCGACCAGGCGGGGCGGGAGGTGGCTGCCCTGCTGTGCGGAAATGTGAGCCAGCTGGAGATCTGGGAGGGGGCAACCCCCCTGGACTTCACCTTATGCAGCCGGGGGACGGACGGGGTGGTGCGCCCCCTGCCCCGGCAGGAACTGCTGCTGTTTACCCCCTTTCAGCCGGAGGCGGAGTCCCCCTACGGGGTGTCTCTGCTGCGGAGCATGCCCTTTCTGGCAGAGATCCTTCTGAAGATCTTCCAGACTATGGGGACTAACTGGGAGCGGGCGGGCAACGTGCGCTTTGCCGTGGTATGCAAGGGGGAGAACGGCGCCACCGCCCAGGAACGGTGTTCCCGGGTGGCCCGGGAGTGGTCGGGCGCCATGCAGGCCAGCCGGGACGGCAGCCTGCGGGACTTCGTGGTGGCCGGGGATGTGGACATTCGGGTCATCGGCGCGGACGGGCAGATTTTGGACAGCGAGGTGCCCGTGCGCCAGATTCTGGAGCAGCTGGTAGCCAAGACGGGCATCCCGCCCTTCCTGCTGGGGCTGAGCTGGTCCACCACCGAGCGCATGAGCAGCCAGCAGGCGGACATCCTCACCAGCGAAATTGACGCCATCCGGCGCAGCGTGGAGCCGGTGGTGGAGCGCTTATGCGAGCTGTGGCTGCGCCTGCACGGTTTTGACAGCCGGGTGGAGGTGGTCTGGGACGAGGTCAACCTCCAGGACGAGGACATGGCCGCGAAAGCGGAGCTTTACCATGCCCAGGCAAGGAATTTAGAGGGGGGAGAAGAGGTATGACGGATATTTGCAAAGCGGCGGCGGTAAAGGCCATCGGCCAGGCAGGACCGGAGGATCTGGCCCTCATTAACCAGCTCTCCCGCCGGGAGCTGGATGCCGACGAGGTGTACACCTTCGCCGTGCGGCTGTGCGACAACGATATTGACCGGGACTGCGAGCGGTTTGACGAGGGGGCCCTGGAGCGGCTGGCGGAGCTGTTCGTGGGGGTGTCCGGGGTGTTTGACCATGAGTGGTCCGCCCGGGGACAGGCCGCCCGCATCTACCGCGCTCAGGTGGTGCGGGAGGACAGCGTGCGCACCCAGGACGGCCGGCCCTACTGTTTCCTCAAGGGCTGGGCCTACATGGTGCGCACCAAGGACAACGAGGGGCTTATCGCTGAGATTGACGCGGGCATCAAGCGGGAGGTGAGCGTGGGGTGCGCTGTGGAGCGGGTGGTGTGTTCCATCTGCGGCCAGGACCTGGCCGACTGCCCCCACCAGAAGGGGGAGGAATATGAGGGCCAGGTGTGCCACGGCGTGCTCACCCACCCCACCGACGCCTACGAGTGGTCCTTCGTGGCGGTGCCTGCCCAGCGCAGGGCAGGGGTCATCAAGAGCGCCAAGCGCCTAGAGGACGAGGCCCGGCTGGGCCGGCGGTACCTGAAGGGGCTGCGCAAGGAATTGGTACGGCTGGCGGGGCTGGCCGAGCCCGAGGCGGACCATGAGCTGCTGGTCCGGGTGGCGGACAAGCTGGACGAGGAGGAACTGCTGGGGCTGACCAAGCTGTGCCGGGGCAAGGTGGACAAGCTGCTGCTGCCCGCCGTCCAGCTGCGGTATGCTCCCCAGGAGCAGCCCTTCCAGTCCGACGACCCCTTCCGGATTTGAGGAGGCTGGACATGGAGCAACAGGTACTGGAACTGGTGGGGAAACTAAAAAAGACCGGTGTGGATGAGGAGATCCTGACCATACTGTGCCGGTGCGCCTGCCAGCGGCTGGGCAGCCTGCTGGCCGAGGGGGTGAGCCCCCAGGACTGCGGAGAGAGCTATCCCCTGGCGGCGGCCTGGATGGTGTTGGACTGGCTGGAGCAGCTGGAGGGGGGTGGGGACATCACCTCCTTCACCGCCGGGGATATGACGGTGCGGCGGGAGCAGGGAGAGGATGGCCGGCGGTACCGCCAGGCCCTGGAACTCATGGCCCCCTATCTGAAGGATGAGGGTTTCGTGTTTCGGGGGGTGAGAGGATGATTGACGCCTTTGACTGGGTCATCCGGACCTACGGCCAGGAGATGACCTGCTATGACAGCAGCGGGACGGAAAAGGGCCGGGCCATGGCCATTGTCCAGCCTATGACCGAGGCAGAGTGGCAGTATACCGCCGGGGCGCTGGGCAGCTACCGCACCGACCGGTTCCTATGCCTGGCCCAGCCCCAGCTGCCCCTGGACGGTCTGAGGGACGGCGGCTGGGTCACCTGGAACGGGGAGAAGTACGAGGTGATGACGGTGCGCCCGGTGCTGGTGGCCGGGCGGACCACCCATTTATGGATTGCCCTGCGCCCGGCAGAGGACAAAGCATGAGCGGGGCGCTGGAGGGTCTGCGCCAGGCGGTGGTGGCAGCGCTGAACGCGGGGGGACTGCCTGCGGTGGCCGGCATGGAGCCCCAGGCGCGCCGCCGCTGGGACGGGCCGGTGGCGGCGGTGTCCCTGAGCGCGATCCAGTGCCAGCCTGGGGGCTTTCAGGACTACCTGGGCACCCGGAAAAACCCTCAGACCGGGGTGGAGGAAGAAGTGTACGGCCGCCGGGTGGAACTTACCCTGGCCCTGGACCTTTACACCCCCAGGAGCGGGGGCGAGGGGGAGGGCCAGGACGCCCTGGCCCTGGCAGCCGAGCTATTGATCGCCGGCGGGGCCGGAGGGCTGGACGTGGTGGAGCTCACCGCGGGCGGCGTGGAGTTTTTGGCCCAGGACGGACTGTACCGCCTGCCGGTGCGCTGCCGGTGCGCCGGGTGGCTCATTGCCCGGACGGACAGCGCCGGGGTCTTTACCGACTTTGAGGTGAAAGGGAGATTGGTATGAGTACGATCACAGTACATGAACGGCCGGGGGTGTACTCCTCCTATGAGACGTCCGCCCTCACCGTGGGGTCCCGGCGTGGTAGGACGGTGGCGGTGGTGGCCACCGCCAGTGAGGACGCCGGGGAGGCATATTACCGCTGGAACAGTTACAGCAGGGCGGCGGCGGACGTGGGCGAGTGCGCCCTGAGCCGGCTGGCCCAGTTGGCGCTGCGCAACGGCGCGGGGACGGTATATGGAATCCCGGTGACGGGCAGCGATTATACCGCCGCCTTCGCTACCGCCGCGGCTTTGGAGAACGTGGCGGTGGTGGTGTGCGACAGCACCCAGACCAGTGTGCAGCAGTCCCTGCGCACCATGGTGGACAACTGCTCGGCAGTGCGCAAGGAACGCATCGCCGTGGTGGCCGGGGCGGCGGGCGAGAGTGTGACCGACCTGGTGGACCGGGCGGAGGCCCTTAATGACGAGCGCTTGGTGCTGGTGGCCCCTGGCTGCGTGAACGCCGCAGGCACCGCCCAGGGGGGCGTGGAGTGCGCCGCCGCTCTGGCCGGGGCCATCGCGGGCACCACCGATCCGGCCCTGCCCCTGGGGGGCGCCCAGCTCTATGGCCTGGAGGGCCTGGAGACAACTTATGACGACAGCGACATCGACACCCTGGTACAGGGGGGCGTGACCCCCCTGGAGACTCTGGCGGGGGCTTGCTATGTGGTGCGGGCGGTGACCACCCGCACCACCACCGGCGGCGCGGCGGATACCACCTGGCGGGAGCTGACCACTATTCTGGTGGTGGACGAGGTGATTCCCGGCATCCGGGACGCCCTGCGCGCCCGATTCACCCGGAGTAAGAACACCGAGCAGACCCGGGGGGCCATCCGCAGCCAGGTAGTCATGGAGCTGGAGGACCGGGTGAACCGGGAGATCATCGACGGCTATGAGGACGTGACGGCCCAGCCGCTGTCCACCGATCCCACGGTGTGCCTGGTGGAGTTTGCCTTCACGGTGGCCCATGGGCTGAACCAGATCTGGCTGTCCGCCCACATCACGGTCTAAGGAGGGGATGGAGGATGAGTACAAGTATCACGGGATTTCCCACCAGCAGCGACATTTGGCTGGAGCTGAACGGCCAGAAGGTGGCGGTGGTGCAAAGCTATCACTGCAAGACCACCAGACAGTCCGCCTCGGTGGAGGCCTTTGGGGAGGACGAGCCGGTGGCCACCGTCCAGGGTCCCCAGCGCCATGAGATTGAGCTGACCCGGCTGTATGCCACCGACGAGGCCATTGCCGACGGGTTGAGCTTCTACGACCTGAGGGACTTCTCCCTGGTTATCTGCAAGCCGGACCGGAAGGTGATCTACTCCGGCTGCCAGTGGAGCGGCATCCAGGAGGACGCACAGCTCCGGGAGATGGTGGTGGAGAAGCTCACCCTGGTGGCCAGGCACCGGATGGAAAGCGGCGTGTAAGATGCTGAGGAGAAAGGAAAAAGAGCCTGCCGGTCCCCGGTGGAACCGGCAGGCTGTGGCCGAGGGAGAGCTGCGGCTGCTGTCCGCCTGGGAGGTGCTCCAGGCCCGCCGGGAGGGGGCGCTGCTGGCTCAGGATGGGCAGGAACGGGCCCTGTGCGACAACGCCTGCCTGCTCGCCCGGGCCCTGGAGCGCCGGGGCAGACCGGTATATGAAAACGGCCGGCAGGTGCTGGAACGCCTGGGGGTGGAGGATATTACCCGGCTGGCCGGGGAATGGGCGGCCTTCAACCGTGCGCGCAACCCCTCCCCCCAGCAGAGCAAGGAGGCGCTGGACGAGGCAAAAAAAGGCTGGAGCACGCGCCTTATGAGCGCCTTCAGTGGCGTGTGCTCCGCTTGTTTGGCGCTCTTCCCACGGAGGACCGGGCCCGGAGAATGACCGACCAGGATTATCTGTGGTGCGCGTTGAACCTGCTGCTGGATCAGGAGGAGGAACTGGCCCGGCTATGCCCTGACTGCCGGGCGCGGGCTCAGGAGGAGCCCTGCCCGGTGTGCGGCCAGCGGCGGGAAAACTGGGGGGATAACCACGCCTTTGATCTGGGCCGCTTTGAGAGGATGAGAGGGGGAATGACCGGTGGTGGATTATCTGGAGCAGCTGCTGCAGGAGGCCAGGTCGGCACAGGAGCAGGCTGAGGAGGGGGAGTCCCTTCCCATCCCGGAGGACCGGCGCCTGGAGTTGGCGCTCTCCGGCCCTGATGGGCAGGAGAAAGCCGGGGCACAGCCGACCCAGACCGCCGGACAAAACTCGGAAAAACCGCCTGAAACCGCCGAGGCGGGGGCATGGCAGGCCATCGGCCGCGGCGTGACCATGCCCGGCCCGGCGGCGCCGGAAGAGCCGGCCGGCGGGGTGGTGGAGGCGCTGCTGGAGCAGGCGCAGCCCCCCCTGCCGGCGGCGGGGGAGGGTACGGTGGCCCAGCTCAGCCAGACTGCCGTCTCTGCCCCGGCGCTGGAGGTTCGGCCCGGTGGACAGACCGGGGAGGAGGCCGCCGGGCTGC
>DVKM01000070.1 GCA_018716015.1 Candidatus Enterenecus stercoripullorum
GGTGCTGGCGGTGGAGGAGGACAAGCTGGAGCTGGAGGTCCGCCGGATGCTCACCGGCAAGCTGATGGCCTTCAAGCAGGCCTTTTTGGACAACATGGAGACCCTGGGCCGTCTGGATCTCATCGTGGCCAAGGCCAAGCTGGCTCTGCGCTACAACTGCGTCCGCCCCGCTCTCAGCACCGACAAATCCATCACCCTGCGGGGGGTGCGCCATCCCCAGGTGGAGGAGGATCTGGCTGAGCGGGGCGAGCAGTTCACCCTGCTGGATCTGGACCTGAAACCCGGATGTACCGTCATCACCGGCGCCAACATGGGCGGCAAGACCGTGTCCCTGCGCTCCACGGTGCTGTCCCTGCTGCTCTGCCAGTGCGGCTTCTTCGTGTTCGCTCAGTCCGCCCGGCTGCCCCTGTTCGACCGGGTGGAGCTGATTCTGGCCGACAGCGGCCCCGGCGCCGGCGGCCTGTCCTCCTTCGGCAAGGAGGTTCACCTGCTGGATCAGCTGCTCCGCAAGACCAGGGATGAGTTCTTCTTCGTGGCCCTGGACGAGTTCGCCCGGGGCACCAACCCCCAGGAGGGCGCCGCCCTGGCCCGGGCCCTGGTGCGCTACCTGGGCACCCTGGACTGCGTGGCCCTCATGACCACCCACTACGACGGCGTGTCCGACGTGGCCGGGGCCCACTACCAGGTGGCCGGCCTGGTGCGGGAGATCGACGGCGACGAGGGGGACGACCCCCGCAAGCGCATCGCCCGGCGGATGGACTACCGCCTGCTGCCCGCCTCGCCGGGGGCCCCCTGCCCCCGGGACGCCCTGCGGGTTTGCCGGCTGCTCAAGCTGGACGACGCCCTCATGGAGCTGTTCCAGGCCGATTTGTAACTGTTCCGGCGGTAAGTATCCCCGTAACTATTTTGACCGGAAAGAGGGGGGAAATCTCCCTTCTTTCCGGCATTTTTTCACTTAAAAATTTTTTTGGAAAAATTGTTGACAAATTTAACTTGTGGGAGTATAGTGTTCTTGTAAAAAATAAATAATACGCATGGATAGAGGCGCGGAGCGCAAGGTACCGGGACAATGACAAGGGCAGGCGAGCCCGATGTGTCCCGGGAATGTACGTTCCGCCGAAGGGGGACGTGAACCGCACAGCCCTCCCCCTGAGCCGCAGGCCCAGCGCTTGCGGATTGTCATGAGTAACATGAAGCGCTATTTGTGTCTGATTGGAGGCCGGAAGGTGTCCGCAGATGCAAGTAGTGTTTTTTTGTGCATGAAGCGCTATCACGTTCCCTTGGGGTGGATGTTATTCTCTTGGCGGACGGGGTGGCGTTATTTTTACGAGGAGGCGTGTTATGGAAAAGCTCATCATTACCGCGGCTATCTGCGGCGCAGAGGTCACCAAGGAAAACAACCCCGCGGTGCCCTACACCGTGGAGGAGATGGTCCGCGAGGCCAAGAGCGCGTTTGACGCGGGCGCGGCGGTCATCCACGTGCATGTCCGCTGGGACGACGGCACCCCCACCCAGGATCGCGAGCGGTTCCGGGTGATCCTGGACGCCATCAAGGAGGCCTGCCCCGGCGTGATCCTGATCCCCTCCACCGGCGGCGCCACCGGCATGACCCCCGAGGAGCGGCTCCAGCCCACCGAGCTCTTCCCCGAGATGGCCACCCTGGACTGCGGCACCTGCAACTTCGGCGACGACATCTTCGTCAACGACATGCCCACCATGCGGGCCTTCGGAAAGCGCATGATCGAGAACCACATCAAGCCCGAGTATGAGTGCTTCGAGATCGGCCACCTGGACACCATCCTCACCATGGCCAAGCGCGGCGAGGTTCCCGGCGGCCCCATGCAGTTCAACTTCGTGCTGGGCGTGTCCGGCTGCACCCCCGCCACCGCCGGCAACCTGGACTACTTAGTGCGGCAGCTGCCCGCCGGCTCCACCTGGACTGCCACCGGCATCGGCCGCAGCGCCTTCCCGCTGGCCGCCATCGCCATCGCCATGGGCGGCAACGTCCGGGTGGGCTTTGAGGACAATATCTACCTGGGCAAGGGCCAGAAGGCCGCCTCCAACGGCGAGCTGGTGGCCAAGGTGGCCCGCATCGCCCACGAGCTGGGCCGTGAGATCGCCACCCCCGAGGAGGCCCGCAAGATCCTGTCCCTGGCATAACCTAGTTGTTCCAATCTCCCCAACCATATATCGAAAAGACCCCAAATCTCCCCAACCGAACCAAAAAGAACGAAACAGGAGGAACTTGCTATGCAGAAGAAAGGCAACAAGTACGGCACCCATCGCGTGATTGAGCCCAAGGGCCTGCTGACCCAGGCTGCCAAGAAGATCGACAACAACATGGACGAGATCTACTCCAACGAGATCCTGTGCGATGTGTCCGCGCTGAACATTGACTCCGCCTCCTTCACCCAGATCTACGAGGCCTGCGAGAAGGATCTGGCCCGTACCGAGCAGATGATTCTGGACATCGTGAACGAGCGCGGCAAGATGCAGAACCCCGTCACCGGCTCCGGCGGCATGTTCATCGGCACCGTCAAGGCCATCGGCGAGGATCTCCAGGGCAAGATCGACCTGAAGGTGGGCGACAAGATCGCCTCCCTGGTGTCCCTGTCCCTGACCCCCCTGAAGATCAACAAGATCAAGGCCATCCACCCCGAGATCGACCGCGTGGACGTGGATGCCCAGGCTATCCTGTTTGAGTCCGGCCTGTATGCCAAGCTGCCCGACGACATGAGCGAGGAGCTGGCCCTGGCCGCCCTGGACGTGGCCGGCGCTCCCGCCCAGACCGCCAAGCTGGTCAAGCCCGGCGACTCCGTGCTGATCCTGGGCGGCGCCGGCAAGGGC
>DVKM01000071.1 GCA_018716015.1 Candidatus Enterenecus stercoripullorum
GTCCGCCAGGGGCTGGTAGATTCCCAGCGCCCCCAGCACCACCCCGGCCACCACATAGGTGGTGAGGATGCGGGCAGGAGTGAGGGCGGTCTTGTCAATGAGGATCTGTCCGATGGCGCACAGCACACCGCCGCACAGAAATGCCTTCAGATATTCCATTCAGTTCCCTCCTTCCAGTACCACGGCGTGGCATACCCCGGGAATGGACTCCCCCTGCATGGTGGACGTGGGGGAGAGCAGCGCTCCGGTGGGGCAAAACAGCACCCGCCGCCACAGCCCCTTTTCTAGCCCGGGGAGAAGGTAGGCGGTGAGCACGGCGGCGGAACAGCCGCACCCAGAGGCGCCGCAGTGGACGTCCTGCTCCTTGCGGTGAAAGAGGATCAGCCCACAGTCGTTGTAGTTGTCCAGCGTCACGCCGTCCTTGGCGAAAAAGTCGGTGACGATCTGACGGCCCAGGTATCCCAGGTCCCCGGTGACGATGAGGTCGTAGTAGTCCGGGGAGCGGCCGGTGTCCTCAAAGTGGGCCTTCAGGGTGTCGTAGGCAGCGGGGGCCATAGCCGCCCCCATGTTGTTGGCGTCCTGGATGCCCTTGTCCCGCACCTTGCCGATGGTGACGCAGGGCACCCGGGGGCCGGTCCCTCCGGCCTCCAGCACCACAGCTCCGGAGGCGGTGGCCGTCCACTGAGCAGTGGGGGTACGCTGGCTGCCGTACTCCAGAGGGTTGCGGTACTGCCGTTCCGCCGAGCAGAAGTGGGAGGAGGTGACGGCGGCGGCGTGGCGGCCATAGCCGCCCCCCAGCAGCAGGGCGGCCAGGGCCAGGCTCTCCCCCATGGTGGAGCAGGCCCCGTACAGCCCCAGGTAGGGCACTGCGGCGGTGCGGGCGGCAAAGGAGGAGCCGATGCACTGGTTGAGAAGGTCCCCTGCCAGCAGCAGGTCCAAATCCACTGTGTGCAGCCCCGCCCGTTTCAGCGCCGCGTCCAGGGCCAGGGACTGCATCTTGGACTCCGCCTTCTCCCAGCTCTTTTCCCCGAAGGTGTCGTCCTGGGAGACGTGGTCAAAGCAGGGCCCCAGGGGGCCCTCCCGCTCCTTGCCGCCGACGGCGGAGCCGTAGCCGATGATGGCCGGGGGTGTGCCCGGGCAGAAGGTTTGGCTGCCCAGTTTCTGGTTTTCCATGGGATGGCCGCCTTTCCAAAAGATTTTCCTTAGCTTGTCCCGGGGCGTATGCTTTTATGACTTTTTCCACAAAACGCGAAATTTGACCATGGAAAAAGGGCGCAGGAGGTGGTATAATATGATCCTGTTGGATCGAACCGGCCGACCCGCAGTTCCGGCGGCGGGGCGGATCATTTGGACTGGGAGGATCAGTTATGGGAGAACCCCAAAGGACCATCGGCTATATCTGCCCCGTGTGCGGCAAGGCGGTGGTGGTTCAGCGAACCGCTTTTCAGCTGGCCGCTTCGGACAATGTGCTGCCCTGCCCCTGCGGAAAGTCGGAGCTGACCATCATCCAGATGGGGGACCGGTGCGAGATCACCGTGCCCTGCCTGTTTTGTGCAAAGGACCACCGGGTGGCCTGCTCCAATGAGGCGCTGCTGGGCCAGCGGCTGCTGGCCTTGTCCTGCTCCGCCTCGGGGCTGGGCTGCTGCTACATTGGGGAGGAGGACGCGGTGTTCCACGCCATGGAGCAGCTGGAGGCCGCCGTGGACAAGCTGCGCCTGGACGACGCCATGGACACCCGTGGGGTGTTTCTGAATGAGGTGGTCATGGGGGAGGTGCTGGCCGAGCTGAAGGACATCGCCCAGCGGGGCGGCATCCGCTGCGGCTGCGGCAGCGCGGACTACGGCGTCAAGGTGGGATATTCCGCAGTAGATCTGGTGTGCGCCCGGTGCGGGGCCACCCTGCGCCTGGGAACCGCCACCCCGGACGACCTGGACCGGCTATGCGCTCAGACTACCCTGACGATTCCGGGAAAGAAGGAGCCGTAACACCATGAGCGTTTACTATGAGATGGACTGCCGGGTGGATTCCCGGGATGTGGACCTGTTCAACCAGTGCAGACCCTCGGCGGTGCTGGGCATGCTCCAGGAGGCGGCCACCCAGGCGGCCTTAGCCCTTGGGGTGTCAGGGCCGGAGATCTATGAGAAGTACGGCTGTTTGTGGATGGTGACCCGCAACTGGGTGGAGCTGGACGCCCCCCTGCGCTGGAATGACCAGATCACCGTCAAAACCTGGCACCGGGGGGCCTCTGGCGCCTCCACCTACCGGGACTTTGACCTGTTCCGGGACGGAAAGCCGGTGGGGCAGGGCACCTCCGTCTGGGTGATGGTGGAGGCCCACAGCCACCAGCTCTACCGCATGCGGCACCTGGCGGAGTTTCAGGGCACCGACGGCGGGGAGCTGAACAAGTCCATCCGGCTGCGCCGGGTGGCCATGCCGGAACAGTTTGACGGCCGTTACCGCCGGGATATGCGCTATTCCGACACCGACATCAACGGCCATGTCAACAACATCCACTACGCTGATTTCGCCTGTGACGCCCTCCATCTCGAGCGGCTGTGCCGGGGAAAGTTCGTGCGCTCCTTCCAGATCGGCTATGTCAGCGAGTGCCGGGCAGGGGAGACCGTCTGGGTGGACACCGCTGCCTGGGGGGACGCGCTGTTTGCCCGAGGCGAGGGGGAGGACGGCGCAGAGCGTTTTGACTGCGCCCTGACCCTGGAGCCCCTGCCGGAAAGCTAAAGTATGCAGATACAAAGGAAAACACGGCGGGCCATTCCGGCCCGCCGCGTTTTCCTTTCCCGGCGGCAGGGTTCAGTTCAGCCGCCACACGCCGAAGTTGAGATAGAAGGCGAAGCTGACCCACAAAAGGTAGGGAACCTGCAGCCAGGCCGCAGGCCGGTCCACCTTGCGGAAGGAGAGGATCATCCACAGGATCAGCCCCCACAGCACCGCCAGCCAGAGCAGGGCAAACCCAAATTCCCTGGCATTGAAGAAGATGACACTCCAGAAGAAGTTGAAGGCCAGTTGGACCAGGAACAGCACCAGGCTGCGGGACCGGGCGGCGCTGGCGGGGGAGAGGTACACCCGGGCGGCGCCGATGCCCATCAGGGCGAACAGGATGGCCCAGACGATGGGGAAGACCAGGCTGGGGGGCGACAGGGGCGGCTGCTGGATGGTGCGCTCATAGAGCCTGGTGCCCTCCCGGGTCAGCCAGCCGGACGCGGCGCCCACCACCTCGGTAAAAAGGATCCAGAACAGATACGATTTCCAGCGATGTTTCCGCATATGCAATCACCTGGGTACAGTATATGCGAAAGGACCCAGCTATACGCGTGGCTTTGGCGCGACTGGAAAAATGTTCTACAGGCGGATGGATTGACAGGGGTACCGGGTTGTGTTATCTTGAAGTTAGCTAATACTAACTAATAAAAAATGAGGAGGAATTCCTATCCATTCTACCATTCTTGCCTTTACCCTGACGCTCATCGCCGGGCTGAGCACCGGGATCGGTAGCGGGATCGCCATGCTCGTGGGGCATACCAATCGAAAATTTCTGTCGGTGAGCTTGGGCTTTTCCGCAGGGGTGATGATTTATGTATCCCTGGTGGAGCTGATGGATACGGCCCGGGAGTCCCTGACCGGCCAGCTGGGGGCCAGGGTGGGTGGCTGGGCGGCTGCGGCCGCCTTCTTCGGGGGGATCGCCCTCATCGCAATCATCGACAAGCTGATCCCCGCTCAGGAGAACCCCCATGAGCTCAAATCCGTGGAGGAACAGGAGGAGGCGCCCCGGGGCAAGCTGATGCGCATGGGGCTGGTGACGGCCCTGGCCATCGCGGTGCACAATTTCCCGGAGGGGATGGCCACCTTCGTCTCCGCCCTCCAGGAGCCCAACGTGGCCGTCCCCATCGTGGCGGCCATCGCCATGCACAACATCCCGGAGGGGATTTCGGTGGCTGTCCCCATCTATCAGGCCACGTCTTCCAGGGGGAAGGCGTTCCGCTACTCCTTCCTGTCCGGCCTGGCGGAACCGGCGGGGGCCCTGGTGGGCTGGCTGGTGCTGGCACCCTTTCTGAACGGCGCGGTGCTGGGCGTGGTGTTCGGGGCGGTAGCGGGGATCATGGTGTACATCTCCTTTGACGAGCTGCTGCCCGCGGCCCAGGAATATGGACAGCACCACCTCTCCCTCTATGGACTGATCTCCGGCATGGCCGTGATGGCAGCCAGCCTGTTGCTGTTCGTATGAGAAAACCCCGGAACTGTCTCCCGGGGTTTTTCCATCCAGAGATGAGGGGCGGGGCCGCAACCCACGCGGCAGGGAGGATCAGCCGTCCGATGATCCGTGGGGCCGCAGGGCTTTGCAGCCCTTGGTGGCCGGGTTATCCAGCAGCCGCCCGTTTGGAGTGAAGCGGGAGCCGTGGCAGGGGCAGTCCCAGGAGTGTTCCTGGGGGTTGTACTTCAGAGCGCAGCCCATGTGGGGGCACCGGGGCCGGGTGGGGGTGAGCAGGCTGAGGCCGGACTCCAGGGCGTTGGCGGCCAGCTGAGGGTGTAAGATGGATCGGGAGGGAGAAAAGAGGCGCTGATAGGGGTTGTCCCTGTCCCGCACCAGGTCGGTGAGGACCATGGCGGCGGCCATGGACCCGGTCATGCCCCACTTCTGAAAGCCGGTGGCCACATACAGGTCCGGGGTAGAGCTGGAGTACCGCCCGATATAGGGCGCGCCGTCCAGACTCATGCAGTCCTGGGTGGCCCAACGGGTAAGCTCCCTGGCCTGGGGAAAGTAGCGTCCAGCGGTGTCGGAGAGAAACGGCCAGCCGCCGCCCTGCTTGCCGGTGCGGTGACCGCCCCCGCCCAGCAGCAGGATGTTGCCGTAGCTGCGCAGGGACAGACCGCCCTCCGCCTCGTCCAGATACATCCCGCCCATATCGGGCCCGCCCTCCAGGGCCAGTACATAGGAGCGCTGCTGGTACAGCTTGAGGAAATAGGCCCCCCGCCACCGCAGGAAGGGGAAATGGGTGGCCACAATGATCCGCTCGGCGCGAATGACGCCCTTGTCGGTGAGGGCGGCGCCGGGGCGCAGCGCCATCACCCTGGTATGCTCATAGACCCGCAGGCCCTGGACAGCCGCGGCGGCAAACTTCAGGGGGTGGAACTGGGCCTGGCGGGGAAAGCGGATGGCGCCGGCGGTGGGAAAGGGAAGGGGGATGCGGGAGACAAACTGCGCCGGGGAGTCCACCCGGTCCAGGGCGGCCAGTTCCCGCTCCAGCCTGCCGCTGTCGGACCGGGAGTAGACATAGGCGTCCTTTTCCTCAAAATCGCAGTCCATGTCCCGGCACAGCGCCCGGTATTGCGCCAGGGCCTCCTGGTTGGCCTGCACGTACAGTGCCGTGGCCTCAGGGCCAAGGGCCTTTACCATCCGGCTGCAGAACAGCCCGTGTTGGGCGGTGAGCTTGGCGGTGGTGTTTCCGGTGACGCCGGAGCACAGCCTGTCCGCCTCTGCCAGCGTGCAGTCGATGCCAGCCCGGTGGAGCAGTAGGGCGCACAGAATGCCGGCCATGCCGCCGCCGATGACCAGCACATCGGTGTGAAGGTCGTGATCCAGGGAAGGGAAGGTGGGCAGATGGGAAGTTTTCCGCCACAGGGACTCCATAGGCATCACGTATAATAAAACCATCTCGAAAGGAGTGGTTTTATTATTTCTCCTTTCCTTGAAAATTGGTTATACAGCAGGAGTAGCTACCTGCGGTATAATCAGGTCAAGCACTGTGGATCTGTACATATAGGCAT
>DVKM01000072.1 GCA_018716015.1 Candidatus Enterenecus stercoripullorum
TGCACTGCAATCAGGGACTCATCCAGGTATCCCAGGGAATCCAGAAACTCCGTAGGCCGCTTGCCGTAACGCTGGACGATCTGATATGTCTCACGGTCCCCCTGCTGTACGTGCATGTGGATCTTGGAACCCCGCTCTTTTACGGCCTTTTGGATCTTCAAGAGCATTTCTGGACTGACAAAATCGGCGCCCTGGGGGCCAAAAAGAATTTTGATGCGGCCGTTTGCTTTTCCGTTCCAGGCGTCGTAGAGAGCCAGGTTGCGGTTCAGGCTCTCTTCGCCCATATCGTCGTCAAACTCATAGAGCTCCCCGGGATTGTAAACCCGGCGCTTGGCGGCGCGGATGGTCTGGGCGATGTTTCCGCGGGCACCTACCTTCTCAATAAAAGCGCACACATTTTCCATTTTGGACTCATAGTCCCCTAAGGTGGTGGTACCGGCCCGAATTGCCTCCAGAATGGCTACCCGGCTGCCCGCATCCCGTTCCTCATCGTTGACGGCATTGTCAAAGGGCTGCAGGCCGAACATCATCCAGCTGTTGGTATCCTGAGCCAGACCACGCATGATGTTGCAGGCGGTGTGCATATGGCCGTCAATGAAACCGGGGAGCACCATGTGGTGCTTGAGCTCAATGACTTCCTCGGGAAGATAGCGGGAGAAGAGGTCGTCTCGAGGACCTACCTCCAGGATCTTGCCGCAGTCCACGGCCATAGCCGCATTGGCCCGATAGCCCACGCCCTCTCCTTCCATCGTGTAGAAATGGGGGGCGCATACCAGTTTATCGATCTTCTTCATGGCGTTCTCCTTATGGCACAGAAATAGGGGTCAGTGGACTTTTTCAGGATAGCGCATCTTGGTCAGCTGCGTCAACGCGAACAGAGCGATTACAACCAGTACGCCGGTCACCGCAATGCTGACCACATACTGACCAGACAGACCGCCAAACACAAAGCCGATGAACGCACACACGCCCACTGTGATGCCATAGGGCAGCTGTGTCATAACGTGGACAATATGATTGCAGGACGCGCCGGTGGAAGAGAGAACGGTGGTGTCAGAAATGGGGGAGCACTGGTCGCCGAACAGGCCGCCGCCGATGACAGAGGCCACCACATAGGGAATGGAGATGTCGAAGGCCACCGCCATGGGGAATGCGATGGGCATCATAATGGACCATACGCCCCAGGAAGAGCCGGTAGCGAAGGAGATCAGCGCACCAAACAGGAAGATCAGGGCGGGGACCATGCCGGGAGTCAGATAGTTCTCCACAATGTGAATGAGGAACTCGCTGGTGCCCATCTGATCCACGAT
The DNA here is from genome assembly GCA_018716015.1 of Candidatus Enterenecus stercoripullorum. Lineage (GTDB taxonomy): Bacteria > Bacillota > Clostridia > Oscillospirales > Oscillospiraceae > Enterenecus > Enterenecus stercoripullorum. The sequence goes on from DVKM01000072.1 coordinate 1,311, forward strand.
GTCACCCAGAGACCAAGCGGCCACCAGGATGAAGGGGACGCTGATCAGCTCGGCCATGCCGTCCAGGAAGGTGCCGAAGGCCTTGGTGACGGAGAACAGCTTGGTGGCCACGCCTACGATGCCGGCGCCCACGCCGCCGCCCATGAAAGCGATGCAGATGGCCAGAGTGATGTTGGCGTTCCGGAACGAGCCCACCAGACCATTGTTGACGATGTCGCCGCTCCAGAAGATTGTGGCAAACAGGGAGGCAAAGAGACACACAATAGGAATGATAAAGTTCCACAGAGTCAGATTATATCCCTTGGGCAGTTCTTCCTTTACCTCGGGGACCAAGGGTTCCACGCCGTCAGCCAGGAGCTTTCCGGTCTCCCGGGCACGCCGCTCCTCCTTGTACATGGGACCAAAATTCAGACTGAAGGCGGCGACAATCAGCACAGTGATCATGGCGAAGATGCCGTACAGGTTAAAGGGCAGCATCTCCAGCCAGATCCCCCACTCGTTGCCGCTGATGCCGGCGGCAGCCAGCTCTGCGGCAATCAAGCCAGTGATGAAGGGGCCGTAGCTGCTGATGGGGGACAGGGCCGCCAGGTTACAGCCCATGGAGTCCAGAATATAGGACAACTTGGCCCGGGAGACCCGCACGGTGTCGGTGACCGGGCGCATGATCGTGCCCAGCATCAGGCAGGGCTCCGTGTAGCAGAAGATGAAGGCGCTCAGGCAGGTGACGATCTGTCCTTTTTTTGCGGTGTTGATGATTTTGGTGACCCGGGTTGCAAAGGCGTTTGCCGCGCCTGTTTTCCGAAGCATGGCAATCATGCCGCCAGACAGGGTGACCAGTACGATAAGAGATGCGTTTCCGCTGAGGGAGGGCATCACGTAGTCAGAGATGATCTTGACGAATCCCACCAGTGGATTATACCCGTTGATCATGGTGGAGCCTAGCCAAACAGCCACAAAAAGGGAAAAGACAGTTTGCTTTGTAACTAGTGCCAGAACAATAGCAACAATTGGGGGAATGAGACATAGCACGCCAAATGTGGTATCCATAAGATAGACCTCCTTATTGATTATTCTGCGCTATTTCACTTCCATTTTCCTAGATTTACAAAATTCGGAAAATCCGGCCGCCGCGTTCTGTAATATGCTCCCTCCTTTCTCCCTCTGCTCCACGAAATGCGTGGCCTCCTCTCAGAACTGCCGACCCGCCGCCCTTTCCGGAATGCACAAAGATTACCTGCGGCCCTCATAGCAGGAACCGTACATCTTGGCGGGAATAAACTGCCCCTGGCCGTAACGACCCACAAATTTGGCGTTTTCCACTACTACGCTGCCACGTAGCAGTACAGTCTCCACCCGGCCGGACTGACGACGGCCCTCATAGATGTTGTAGTCCACCCCGTTGGGATTGTCGGCCAGATGAATCTGCCCCTCATAGCTGGGGTCGAAGATGACGATGTCCGCGTCGGACCCCACGGCCAGCGTGCCCTTTCGGGGATAGATGCCGTTGATTTTTGCGGGCAGAGTGGCAATCACATCCACAAATTTCTGCCGAGAAATTTTTCCGGTACACACGCCCTCGGTCCACACCATATGGAACCGGTCTCCGGCTCCGGGGGAGCCATTGGGAATCTGGGTAAAGTCATTCCGGCCAGCCTGCTTTAATTCGGCCACATCAATGCCGCAGTGATCGGAGGAGACCGCCGTCAGCAGTCCGCTGTCCAGTGCGGCCCAAAGGGCTTCGCAGTCTTCTTGGTCCCGCAGGGCGGGGGAGCAGACAAATTTCGCCGCTTCATTGAAGTCCGGATTGTCCAGCACCTCTTTTGTGGTGGTGAGGTAGTGAGTACAAGTTTCTCCGTAGACCCGCTGACCGGTGCCCTTAGCGGCCTGAAGCTGCGCCAAGGCTTCCCGGCAGGTCATATGGGCGATATACAGAGGAGTATCCGTCTGACCAGCCAGGTAAATTGCACGGCGTACCGCTTCCGCTTCGGTAAAAGGAGGACGGGAGACGTAATGGTAATGGGGGGTCAGCTGTCCCTGTTTGACGCACTCACTGCGGAGGAAATTCAGAATTTCTCCGTTTTCCGCGTGGACAAACACAGTGGCGCCCACTTCCCGGCTTTTCTCCAGAATCCGGAAAAACGTTCCGTCGTCTACATGGAGGGGGGACCCATTATACGCCATAAAGATCTTGATGCTGGAGATGCCGCGCTCCGGGAAAGCCTGGATTTCGTCAAAGATGCTGTCCATGATATAGGTCACCATGGCGTGGAGCGCGAAGTCCACACAGGCCTTGTCTTTTGCCCTCACGTTGATGCGGTAGTCTATGGAATCCAACAGCCCCTGGTCCGGGTCCTGGGGCGCGAAATCCACGATGGTGGTGGTTCCGCCCACGATGGCCGAGTCGGTGGTTTCGTAGCCCGCCGTGTCCCGGTCGCCTACATTGCACAGGGCGGAGAAGTGGGTATGCTGGTCCACGCCGCCGGGAAAAACATACTTGCCGGAGGCATCCAGAATATAGTCGGCATCCTGTCCTAAATCCGTTCCGATGGCCCGGATCGTCTCGCCCTCCACCAGAATGTCACCATGGAATTCCTGCTCAGCGGTAACGATGGTCCCGCCTTTGATCAGTGTACGCATAGCTGTTCCTCCTAAAATGTCAAGTCCTCTTTGGTGAACATGGGGAGGCCCACGATCTCCTTATTTTCCGGGTAGCCCCAGGTGGATACCTTGCTGGTGGTCAGGCGCATATCCACCATGGCCTCTGCAAATTTGACGGCGGGCATCACCCCGTCCAAGACAGGGACGCCTAATTTTTGACTCAGATCTTCCACGAAATCCACAAAGCCAGCGCACCCCAGCAGGATGCACTCGGCGCCGTCCTCCCGGACGGCCAGCTCTCCCTGATGGGCCAAGGCGGCCAGTCCCCGTTCCGGGTCTCGCCCGAACTCTAGCACGCTCAGATCTGTGGAGCGGATGGACCGGCAGAATTTCTCCGCTCCGTAGCTGGATACCACGTCTTCCGTCACTTTACGGGAGCGGGTCAGCACCGACACAATGGAGAAATACGGGGCAATGAATTTGGCCGCCGTGATAGCTGATTCGCAGATTCCCAGTACCGGTTTAGCGGTGACCTCTCGGGCGGCCTGAAGCCCGGGGTCGCCAAAGCAGGCAATGATAAATGCGTCGGCGTTTTCCTCCCGGTCTCCTCGGATGACCTCTTTCAGGACACCTGGGACGGCCAGATACTCGTCCGTAAAGGTCTCGATGCTGTCCGGACCGGTCTCAGGGCTCACCGCCCACACCTGTGTGTCGGGGCGGGCCACACGGCGGGCCAGACGGGCCACACTATCCGTCATGGACTGAGTGATGTTGGGGTTGATGATCTTGATTTTCAAAGTGCGCCCTCCTTTTGATCCAAAGTTTTGACCAGCTCCAGCAGAAGCTGGGCCCCGCGAACCAGATCGGCCGGGGCGCTGTACTCCTGGATGGAGTGGCTGATCCCCTTTCGGCTGGGGATGAACAGGAGCATGGACGGAGTGATCTGGGCCATATTGATCAGATCGTGGCCGGCGCCGCTGAACATATCACGGCTGCTGAAATTCAGGGCTTGGCACAGACGGCGGCTCTCCTCAATGAGAGCGGGACTGCACAGAGTGGGGGACTGCCGGATGTACTCCTCTCCAGTGAGGCCCTGGGCCTGGAACTGTTGGAAAAACGCCTGGATCAGCCGGTCCATGACCTCCATGCGGGGGCCCCGCAGCTCTACAATAAATTCCACCCGCCCGGGGATTACGTTGACCGCTCCGGGAAATACCTGGAGGGTACCCACAGTGCATACCAGCTCTGGGGAAGTCTCTGTCACCCGGTCCATCAGCCAGGGGATCATCCGGCAGGTTTTGACCAGAGCGTCGTCCCGAAGGGACATGGCGGTGCTGCCCGCATGATTGGCAAAGCCCTCCACCCGCATTCGATACCGGAGGATGCCCACGATCCCATGGGCGATTCCGATCTGAAGGCCTTCCTGTTCCAGTGTTCCGCCCTGCTCGATATGCAGCTCCAGATAACAGCGGTAGTCCTGTCCGCGCCGGCGGCTGGCGGATACCTGCTCCGGCGTCAGGCCATGCTGGGCCATGTTAGGCTCCATGGCGGCATCCACAGGCACGCCGGCAAAAGCTTTGCTGCCGAAGGTTCCGCCGATTACATTGCCTTCTTCTTCAATGAACCCCACGACCTCGAGAGGGCGGCGGCTGGCATATCCCGCTTCCTTCAGACTCTGTACGCACTCAATTCCGGCCAGAACGCCGTAAGCGCCGTCATACATTCCTCCGCCGGGAACTGTGTCCAGATGAGAGCCGATGCAGAGCCGCGGGCCCTTCCCGGGGGTCCGTCCGGTCAAATTGCCTACCGGGTCCACCTGTGTCTGAAGCCCCGCTTCTCTCATCCAGCCTTCAACCAGCCTCCGGCCCTCCTGATACTCCGGTGAATAGGAGAGGCGGGTGGTGCCGGTCTTATCCTGAAAACCGATGCGTCCCAGCGTCTGAATCCGGCTGAGAAGCCGTTCACCATTGATCTCACACATAGCGGCGCCCTCAGCGGAGGCTTCGGACAAATGCCTCTATTTTATCCAGCCCCTGGCGAAGGTCTTCCATAGAGGCGGCGTAAGAAAGGCGGATGTAGCCCTCCCCAAATTCTCCGAAGGCGCTGCCCGGAACGATTACCACCTGCTCCGCCTCCAGAAGCTTTATAGCAAACTCTTCGCTGGACATGCCCAGTGCCTGGATATCAATGAAGGCATAGAAGGTGCCGCCGGGGGTATGACAGGAGAGGCCTGGAATGCCTTTGATTCGCTCCATAACATAGTCCCGCCGAATCCGGTACTGTTTGACCATATA
>DVKM01000004.1 GCA_018716015.1 Candidatus Enterenecus stercoripullorum
CCCTGACCCACTGCTTAGAAGGCAGTTGCTCTATCCACCTGAGCTACAGGCGCGTATGGAGCGGGTGATGGGAATCGAACCCACGCGACCAGCTTGGAAGGCTGGGATTCTACCATTGAACTACACCCGCATCGAAGGGTGACTCCGCAAATGTCAGCCCTAATATGATAGCATAATCAAAATCCCTTGTCAATCCCTTTTCTCAGGGAAAATCCCCGGGAAGGGCTGAGAAATCAGGGCTCACAGCGGGGCGTCGCAAAAGGCGCAGCAGTCTACGCCGCCGTTTTGCTTGACCAGGGGGGGCAGGTAACGCTCCGTCTGGGTGATGCAGCTGGGGTTGTGGCACACAGGGCTGCGGCCGATCTCCACCGGCCCGGGGTCAAGCCGGGGCTGGTTGGCCAGATCGGCCAGCAGGGCCATCCGGGCGAACATGCCAAACCGGGCCTGCTGAAAATAGACTGCCCGGGGATCGTCGTCCACATCCACGCTGATTTCGTCCACCCGGGGCAGGGGGTGCATCACCAGCAGGTTTTCCCTGGCCCGGCCCAGCTTGGCCCGGGTGAGGACGTAGATGCCTTTGTTGCGCTCGTACTCCTGGGGGTCGGCAAAGCGCTCCCGCTGGATACGGGTCATGTACAGCACATCCAGCTGGGGGATGACCGGCTCCAGGCCGGTGACCTCCACAAAGGGCATATCGTGGGCCCGCATAAACTGGCGCAGGTATTCCGGAATGGCCAGCGCCCGGGGGGCGATGAGGAAAAAGCGGATATTCTGGAACTTGGCCAGCGCTTTAATCAGGGAGTGGACGGTGCGGCCGTTCTTCAGGTCGCCGCACAGGCCGATGGACATCCCGTCCACACTGCCCCGCAGCCGGGTGATGGTGGTCAGATCGGCGGTGGTCTGGGTGGGATGCATATGGCCGCCGTCCCCGGCGTTGACCACCGGGACGTCGGAATAGAGGGAGGCGGCCTTGGCCGCGCCCTCCCAGGGAGTGCGCATGACGATGACGTCGGCGTAGCCGGACACCATTTTAATGGTGTCTTTCAGAGTCTCTCCCTTGGATACCGAGGAGGATTTGGGATCGGCAAAGCCAAAGACCGAGCCGCCCAGACGGAGCATGGCGGTCTGAAAGGAGAAGTTGGTGCGGGTGGAGGGCTCATAGAACAGGTTGCAGGACACTTTGCCCCGGCAGGTATCCAGATAGGCCTCCGGGCAGTTGATGATCCGGTCGGCCCGGGCGTACAGTTCGTCCCACTCCCGGCGCTCCAGGTCCCCAAAGTCGATCAGATGACGCATGGCCGTCCCCTCCTTCTCAAATCAGTCCATTCTATCATATCTCCCCATGGGGGGCAACAAAAATTGATCTGGAAATTTTCAACAGATACGGGATGGGGTGCAGGGTTATAAAATCCGCTTTTCCCTGCAAAAATAGAAATGTAAAGTGGGCGGCGGCTTTTGTAAAGAGCTCTTGCTGGGAGAAAAACCCAGAGGATCTGCCGCCGGGGACTCTGCCAGGGTGTGGGAACATGCCAGTGAAAAAATACAGGGAAAGGCATAAAATTACCCGTTACTTTGTACATTTGGGCAACATTACAAAAGAAAGCTGAACTTTACAAAGACTTTACAAAGTTTTGGGCGCACACTTTACATTTCTTTTGTACACTCAAACTGTCCTCCGGCGAGGGGGATACATAAATTTATGAAAATCAAACGAACAAGGAAATGGAGAGAATCGAAAATGAAAAAGATCATCGCCATGATGATGGCCCTTGCCATGACCGCCTCCCTGGCTGCCTGCGGCGGCAACGGCGGCGAGGAGAGCCAGACCCCCGCTTCCAACGATCCCGCCACCAGTGAGAGCGTTGCTGGCACCGAGACCCCCACGGAGCTGTCCGGCACCGTGCTGTGCGTGGGCTCCACCTCCATGGAGGAGGTCATGAAGACCCTGGCCGAGCAGTTCGGCAATGACAACGATGGCGTCACCGTGAACGTGGAAGGCGGCGGCTCCGGCGCCGGCGTGGAGGCCGCCCTGAACGGCACCGCCGACCTCGGCCTGGCCTCCCGCGCCCTGAAGGACGAGGAGAAGTCCCAGGGCCTGGTGGAGACCGAGCTGGCTCTGGACGGCATTGCCATCATCGTGCACCCTGACAACCCTGTGGCCAACCTGACTGTGGAGCAGATCGCCCAGATCTACACCGGCGAGATTTCCAACTGGTCTGAGGTGGGCGGCAGCGACGGCGAGATCGCCCGGATCGGCCGTGAGGCCAGCTCCGGCACCCGGGACGGCTTTGAGTCCATCACTGGCACCGATGGTGCGTGCCAGTACACCGAGGAGCTGACCTCCACCGGCACTGTCATCGAGGCGGTGCGCAACAACCCCAACGCCATCGGCTACGCCTCCCTGTCCGCCGTGGCGGAGGCTGAGGGCGTCAAGGCCATCACTGTGGGCGGTGTGGAGTGCTCCGAGGCCACCGTGCTGGACGGCACCTATGAGATCCAGCGTCCCTTCATGCTGATCACCAAGGAGGGCACCGAGCTGTCCGATGTGGCCCAGGCCTTCTTTGACTGGATCACCTCCCCTGCCGCCAATGACCTGATCGCCGGCGCCGGCGCCGTGCCTGTGGCCGAGTAAGCAAAGATTCCAGAAGATTTCAATGAGAATAGGGAGAAGCCCCCGTCGGGACCGGCGGGGGCTATTCCCCTGAGAAAGGAGTTTTTTCCGTGCAAGAGGAGAAAGTCATGGGCGACATGTCTTCCATGCCTGAGCAGGAAAAGAAATCGGAGGAAAAGACCAGCGGGATGACCAGGTTCAAAAACCGGTTTGGCCTGCGCTCCGCCCGGGATGTGGTGGAGTTCATCGTCCACGCCATCTTTTTCCTGTGCGGTTTTGTGGCGGTGGCCTGTGTGCTGTTTATCAGCGCGTATCTGATTATTTCCGGCCTGCCTGCCATCGCTGAGATCGGCGTGGTGGATTTCCTGTTCGGTACTACCTGGAATGCCAATCAGGAGCAGTTCGGCATTCTACCCTTTATTCTCACCTCCCTGGCGGGCACCGCGGGGGCCATTCTCATCGGCGTGCCCATCGGCATCCTCACCGCCATGTTCCTGGCCAAGGTGGCCAACAACAAGGTGGCCGCCGTCATCCGCTCCGCCGTCTCCCTGCTGGCGGGTATCCCCTCGGTAGTGTACGGCCTGGTGGGCATGATGGTGCTGGTGCCCGCCATCCGGGAGCTGTTCCACCTGGCCTCCGGCGCCAGCCTGCTGGCAGCCATCGTGGTGCTGGCTATCATGATCCTGCCCTCCATTATCAACGTGGCGGAGACCTCCCTGCGGGCGGTACCCAAGGAGTATGAGGAGGCCAGCCTGGCCCTGGGGGCCACCCACATCGAGACCATTTTCCGGGTGTCCCTCCCCGCCGCCCGGTCCGGCGTGGCTACCGCCATCGTGCTGGGTATCGGCCGGGCCATCGGCGAGGCCATGGCCATCATCATGGTGTCGGGCAACGTGGCCAATATGCCCACCAGCCTGTTTACCTCGGTACGGTTCCTCACCACCGCCATCGCCTCCGAGATGAACTATGCCACTGTGGGCTCCCTGTGGCGGGACGCGCTGTTCTCCATCGGTCTGGTGCTGTTTTTGTTCATCATGCTCATCAACGTCATCCTCAACGTGTTCATCAAGAATAAAAAGGAGGACTAATTGTGGAACATCTCTCCTTAAGACGCCGGATCTACGACCAGGGGCTGCGGGGGCTGCTGTATCTGTGCGGTGCCATCACCTGTGCTCTGCTGATCTTCCTGATCGTCTATGTCTTCTACCGCGGGCTGGGCGGCATCACTTGGGAACTTCTCTCCACCCAGACCAGCTATATCAATGATACAACGGGTATTCTCCCCAACATCCTCAACACTTTGTATATCATCCTGCTGTCCATGGTCATCGTGCTCCCCCTGGGGGTGGGCTCCGCCATCTACCTGACGGAGTACGCCGCCAACCGCAAGCTGGTGGCCGTCATTGAGTATGCCACCGAGACCCTCACCGGCATCCCCTCCATCATCTTCGGCCTGGTGGGCATGCTGTTTTTCGGACAGATTTTCGGCCTGCAGTACAGCCTGCTGGCCGGCGGCCTGACCTTGGTGGTCATGATCCTGCCCACCATTGTGCGCACCACCCAGGAGTCGCTGAAGACGGTGCCCCAGTCCTACCGGGAGGGCGCCCTGGGCCTTGGGGCGGGCAAGTGGCGCATGGTGCGCACCGTGGTGCTGCCCAACGCCATCGACGGCATCGTCACCGGCTGCATCCTGGCCATCGGCCGCATCGTGGGCGAGTCCGCCGCCCTGCTGTTCACCGCCGGCATGGGAGGCACCCTCAACAATTTCTTTGAGGCCCTGACCTCTTCCTCCGGCACATTGAGCGTGGCGTTGTATCTGTATTCCGGCGAGTATGCCAATACCCGGGTGGCGCTGGCCATCGCCGTCATTCTCATGATCATCACGTTTATCATCAACCTTGCCGCCACCCTGACGGGTAAGGTCCTGAAGAAGAAACAGTAAGGAGCGCAGCGATATATGGACGCCATCTTAAAGACAGAGCACCTGAACCTGTGGTATGGGGACAACCACGCCCTGAAAGACGTCAACCTGGAGATGCCCGAGCATCAGGTCACCGCCCTCATCGGTCCTTCCGGCTGCGGCAAGTCCACCTTCCTGAAGACCCTGGACCGGATGAACGACCTGATCCCCGGGGTGCGTATTGAGGGGCAGGTCATCTACCGGGACCGGAATATCTTCGATCCCCAGGTGGATGTGACCTGGCTGCGCCGCCATGTGGGCATGGTGTTCCAGAAACCCAACCCCTTCCCCATGTCCATTTACGACAATATCGCCTACGGCCCCCGCACCCACGGTATCCGGGGCAAAAAGGAGCTGGACCAGATCGTGGAGAACTCCCTGCGGGGCGCCGCCATCTGGGACGAGGTGAAGGACCGGCTGAAAAAGTCCGCTTTGTCCCTGTCCGGCGGACAGCAGCAGCGCATCTGCATTGCCCGGGCCCTGGCCGTGGAGCCCGACGTGTTGCTCATGGACGAGGCCACCTCCGCCCTGGACCCCATTTCCACCGCCAAGATTGAAGATTTGATTGCGGATTTGAAAAAATCGTATACAATAGTAATTGTAACCCACAACATGCAGCAGGCCACCCGCGTGTCCGACCGGTGCGCCTTCTTCCTTCACGGCGAGCTGGTGGAGTCCGGGGAGACGGAGCAGATCTTCTCCGTGCCCAAGGACAAGCGCACGGAAGACTACATCACCGGCCGGTTTGGTTAAGAAGGAGGCATAGGAAAAATGAGAAAAACATTTGACGCGGAGCTGTTGGAGCTGGGACACGAACTGACCGCCATGGCGGACACCGCCCAGGACGCCATCGACCTGGTGACCGCTTCCCTGTCCAAGGGGGGCGAGGAGGGGGCCAAGGCCGCCATCGAACTGACCAGCTCCATGGATCAGATGGAGCGGGACATTGAGAACCACTGCATGTCCCTGCTCATGCGCCAGCAGCCGGTGGCCCGGGACCTGCGCACCATCTCCACCGCGCTGAAGATGGTCACCGACCTGCAGCGCATCGGGGACCAGGCTGCCAACATCGCGGAGATATCCCTGCTTATGGCCAGCGACGGGGAAAAGCCTGAGGTACCGGAGGATCTGGCCATTATGAGCCGCCAGGCCGGGCTGATGGTCCGCCAGGCCATCGCCGCCTACGCTGACCGGGACGAAACCACCGCCCTGGCCGTGGTCAATCTGGACGACGTGGTGGATGAGCTGTTCGTCAAGCTCAAGCACGACCTGACGGACAAGATTGCCCACCAGGAGGACCACACCGGCCGGGCCGTGGACCTGATCATCATCGCCAAGTATCTGGAGCGCATCGCCGACCACGCGGTGAACATCGCCAACTGGGCCATCTTCTGCGTGACCGGACAGTTACAGTGATCCCCCACTCCGCGCGGGGGCACATCCAATGCGCGGGATTGGCCATTGCCTCGGAAGGAGGAACGGCGTATGCCGTTGAACATCATCATTGTGGAGGACGACGCCTCCATCCGCACCATGCTGGAATACTATTTCAAGTCCATGGGCCATCAGGTCCGCTCCTATGAGAGCGGCGAGGATCTGTTTGCCCACGAGGTGCAGGGGGACATTGCCCTGCTGGACGTGATGCTGCCCGGTATGGACGGGCTGGAGATCGTGCGCCGCCTGCGCCAGGACCCAGCCACCGCCAAACTGCCCATTATCATGCTCACGGCCCGGCAGACAGAGATGGACAAGGTGACCGCTCTGGACGCGGGGGCGGACGATTACATCACCAAACCCTTTGGCGTCATGGAGCTCCAGGCCCGCATCAACGCTGTGCTGCGGCGAATGGGGGAGCGGGACCCCCAGCTGGTCTATGAGGATCTGGTCATCGACCCCGCAGGCCGCACCGTGCGCCGGGGGGATGAGGAGATCCCGCTGACCTACAAGGAGTTTGAGCTGCTGCGGCTGCTGGTCAGCCGCAGGGGCACGGTGCTCACCCGGGACGAGATCCTGGCCGCAGTGTGGGACTATAATTTTGTGGGCGAGACCAGGACGGTGGATATGCACATCAAATCTCTCCGCCAGAAACTGGGAGAGGGATACATCACCACGGTGCGCTCCGTAGGTTATAAAATGGCGTGAGGTGAGACCGTGTTAAAGCGCAAACTGACCCTTTACATCTTTCTCATTGCCGCTGCGGCGGTGGTGGTGTCCACGGTGGTGGGCATCGGTATTTTCCGGGACCGGGAGCTGGATGCCACCAAGCAGTCGCTGTACCAGATGCTCTCCCTGATGGACGCGGAAGAGGGCGGGACAGATGTGGACAGCCTGCTGGCCCAATTTGACCAATCGGTTCCCCAGCTGCGCCTGACGTTCATTGACCAGGACGGCGATGTGCTGGGCGATACCGACGCGGACACGGAGGAGGACCACTCCGACCGGCCCGAAGTGGAACAGGCCCAGGTGGAGGGCTGGGGCAGCGACGTGCGCCGCTCCGCCACCACGGGGATCACCACGGTGTATGTGGCCCGCCGCTTTGAGGACGGCATTGTGGGCCGGGCGGCGCAAGCCGTATCTTCTGTCAACGCCCTGGTGCTGCAATGGGGGGTGGCCTTTGCCATCGCCGGGGTGCTGGCGCTGGTATTTGCGCTGTTTCTGGCCCGGAAGCTGGCGGTGGACACCGCCAAACCGGTGGAGGAGGCGGAAGTGGCGGTGCGCCAGGTGGACGAGACCCTCCAGTCCGCCCGCAGCGAGTTTACCGCCAATGTGACTCACGAGCTGAAAACCCCCCTGACCTCCATCAAGGGCTTTACCGATATGATGTCCTCTGGGCTGGTGAAGGACCCGGAGGATCAGAAACGGTTTCTGGCCATGATCTCTGTGGAGGTGGACCGGCTGACCAAGCTGGTGGACGACATCCTCCAGGTGACGGAGCTGGAGACGGTGGCGGGGGCCCTGCCTGGAGAGCAGTGCAACATGACCCAGGTGGCCCGGGAGGCAGAAGGATTTCTGGCGCCCGTCGCCCAGCAGGCCGGCGTTGCCCTGGCGGTCTCCGGGGAGGAGGTGGAGGGCGCCATCAGCGCCGACCGCTTCAAAGAAGTGGCCTTGAACCTGATGGAGAACGCGGTGAAGTACAACAAGCCCGGCGGACGGGTGACGGTGACCCTTGCCCGGGATGGAGGGGACGCGGTCTTTACGGTGGCGGATACCGGCATCGGCATCCCGCCCGAGAGCCAGAACCGGGTGTTTGAGCGGTTTTACCGGGTGGATAAGGGCCGCAGCCGGGCCGCCGGCGGCACAGGTCTGGGCCTGGCCATCGTCAAGCACATTGTGGCGCTGTACGGCGGCAAGATCCATTTGGCCAGCGTGGTGGGCTCCGGCACCACCATCACGGTGCGCCTGCCCCTGGCCCAAAAGGCCAACGGAGCCTGACATAAGCGCGCGAAGCCTGCTGCGGGAAACCGCGGCGGGCTTTTCTGCAAAGGGGAGAGAGCGGTTTGTGAGGAAATTCGCAGGAGGAGCGGCTGTGGCGGCCAGAGTTTTTCGGATGCCGGGGGGAGGCATGCCTCCTGGTCTTGACACCATGGGGCTTTTGGCATAAAATTGACCCATTGCCGGAACAATCTGGCCAAAAGAGGTGACCAACTATAAGATGTCAAGACATTTTTAGAAAATTTACAGGGAGGAAAAAAGGGCACAGGAAACTAAGCCCTCCCTAAGGAGAGCTGAAAAAGAATGAATGCACTTTAGCGGATCACAGTTGGATCATACCGAATGTTTTTGGTCTGCAGTGTGTAAATGACCCGCAGAAGTTTTTTTGCAACATGGGTCAATGCCACACGGTAAGGCTTGCCTTCCGCCCTTTTTTTGGCGTAATACTCGGCAAAGACAGGCTCATTGGCAATAAGAGGCAAACAGCAATTCATCAGAGCATATCGAAGCCGGGATGAGCCGTGTTTGACCATGTGGCCGGTATACTCGGATTGCCCAGATTGAAAATAGCCTGGTTCCAGACCGGCAAAGGCAAGCATTTTGGATGGGTTCTGAAATTTGCAGAAATCCCCGAACTCAGAGAGAATCACAGCGGCAGAGAGCTCCCCAATGCCTGGAATGGATAAACAGGGCGGATCAATTCCCCGGACGTACTCTTTGATTTGAGCATCCAATTCATCCACCTTGGAGTCCAACTGGGAGTAAAGCTCCAGAAGAATATTCATCTGGTCAAGGAGATACTCGCTTTGGGTTCCGACTGTGTTTTTCGCCAAGGCTTTGAGCTGGACAAAATCACTCAGAGCAAATTTACCACGGGAAAGTTTGCGCAGGGCTTCATAAGAGCGTGCGTTCATGTTGGCGATCCGCTCCGGTGTCTGGTAGTGCGCAAGGATGTACAGGGCTGTGACAGAGAGCTTGCCCTTAAAGAAGGGCTTGAACTCAGGGAACAGCTTGTCCAAGACATTGGTAAGCCCCACCAGTTGGTGGCTGCGCTGACGAACCAGGCTGTCCCGGAATCTTGTGAGTGACTTTAGCTTATCCAAGTGGTAGAATGAGGGCGGATAGGGCTTGTACTCTACCGTCATCACATAATGGGCGATGCTGAGCGCATCAATGGAGTCGGTTTTCGTATTTCTGAGGGATTTGCTGCGAACGAATCTGGAAACCAGAAGCGGATTGAACTCCATAAAGGTGAAGCCGTTGGATTCGAGGAACAGCTTCAGATTTTGCCCATAGTGGCCGGTAGATTCAAGCCCTATCTTCATTTCACCTTCCAGACTGTCCAGCAACGCCTTGAGATGTGAAAAGCCCTCCCAGTCATTAGAAAAAGACCAAGAGGGCGTGACGGTATCACCGAGTTCATCAATGATGGCACAGTCGTGTTTGAACTTAGAAATGTCGATTCCTACAAAGTACATGGATTTCCTCCTTTGTTTAGATTAGCACTGCTGGTCTCCACAGATGACTTGTCCATGTATTCACGCAAATAAAAACGTCAAGCGTTAACCAACTAATCACCAATACAGGCAAGCCACTGTGGTCTGAGTCACCTCCAAACAGTCATGCTGTATGCCTATATGTACAGATCCACAGTGCTTGACCTGATTATACCGCAGGTAGCTACTCCTGCTGTATAACCAATTTTCAAGGAAAGGAGAAATAATAAAACCACTCCTTTCGAGATGGTTTTATTATACGTG
>DVKM01000073.1 GCA_018716015.1 Candidatus Enterenecus stercoripullorum
GGGACAGGATGCGGATGACGTTGCGGATCTCGTCGTCCCGGCCGATCACCGGGTCCAGCTTGTTCTGCCGGGCCCGCTCCACCAGGTCGGTGCCGTACTTTTTCAGAGCCTCGTAGGTCTCCTCCGGGTTATCCGAGGTCACCCGCTGGTTGCCCCGAAGGGAGGCCAGGGACTGCATCACCTTCTCCCGGTCCACATTGTAGGTACGCAGCAGCTCCTTCATGGGCCGCTCCGCCGTGTCCAGCAGGGCCAGGAAAATGTGCTCCACCGAGACGTACTCATCCTTCATATTCGCCGCGATGGAAGCGGCGGTGTTCAGCGCCTTGTCCACCCCACCGGAGACATATACCTCGTCCGCCTCCCGGCCGGAGCCAGACACCTTGGGCAGCTTCTCCACCTCGTGGCGGGCGGCGGCCCGGAAGGACTCGATGGTCAGCCCCATGTTGGTGAGCAGCTGGGGGATGAAGCCCCCCTCCTGCTCCACCAGGGCGCACAGCAGATGGGGCTGTTCAATCTGCTGGTTGCCGTATTCCACAGCCAGAGACTGGGCGGCCTGGATGGCCTCCAGGGATTTTTGGGTAAACTGATTCATGTTCATAGAATCCTCACTCCTATCGGGCCGGTCAACCCGACCCAGAACTGTTGTTTGAGTTTATTATACCCTTTCCGCCGGCATTTTCATGAACTCATTGTAAACAATTAGCACTCTCATTCAAAGAGTGCTAATTTCTCCTGAAAATTTTCCGTGACATCCAGCGGAAACCGTAGTATGATGAAGGCCGCTTGCCACACCCCAGGGCAGGCGACCATCTCAGGTCCCTCCCAGGACCTGTACGGAGCGTGAATCTCACTATGAGCAAAACCAAAGACCTGGGCAAGGCCCCCCTGCTGCCCCTGGTATTCAGCCTGGCCATTCCCACCATGCTGGCCCAGTTTGTCAGCGTGCTGTACTCCATCGTGGACCGCATCTTCATCGGAAACATCCCGGAGATCGGCTCTGTCGCCCTGGCCGGGGCGGGGGTGTGCGGACCCATCGTCACCCTGATCTCCTCCTTCGCCACCCTGGTGGGGCTGGGTGGTTCCCCCAACATCGCTATGAAAATGGGGGAGGGGGATCACAGGACCGCCCACCAACTGCTGGCCAACTGCTTTGTGCTGCTGGCCGGGCTGTCGGTGGCCCTCACCGCCCTGTTTCTGCTCTTCCGGGAACCCCTGCTGATGTGGTTTGGCGCCAGCCGGCAGTCCTTCCCCTACGCCAACACCTATCTCACCATCTACACCGCCGGGTCCTTCTTCGCCATGATGGCCACGGGAATGAACAGCTTCCTCATCTGCCAGGGCTACTCGGGGCTGAGCATGGGCACGGTGGCTCTGGGGGCGGTGCTGAACATCATTCTGGACCCCATCTTCATTTTTGTCTTTGAGCTGGGGGTGGCCGGGGCCGCCTGGGCCACGGTGCTGTCCCAGATGGCCTCCTGTGTTTTCGTGCTGGCCATGCTCCGGCGAAAAAGCATGCCCGTCCGACTGGAGCGGGACAAGCTGTCCTTGCCCCTGATGGGCAGCGTGCTGCGCTTTGGGCTCACCCCCTTTCTCACCATCTCATTGGACAGCGGTATTCTCATCCTGCTCAACGCCGTTCTTCAGCGCCAGGGCGGGGCCGCCCTGGGGGATATTCTGGTGAGCTGCAACACCATCGTGCAAAGCTATATGCTGCTCATCACCATGCCCCTGGGCGGCATAACCGGCGGCTGCCAGCCCATCATCAGCTACAACTACGGAGCGGGAGATACCGGGCGCATCAGGACCGCCATCCGGTATGTAGCCGGGCTCTGCACAGCCTTCACCGCGGTCATGACCCTGTGCACCTTCACCCTGTCCCCGCTGTTCGTGCGGCTGTTCACCCAGGACAGCGGGCTGGCTACCCTATCGGTCAAATATATCCGGCGGTTCTGCCTGTTCGTCATTCCTCTGGGGCTACAATACACCGCAGTGGACATGTCCACTGCCATGGGCCGCATTCGGTTCGCCCTGTCCTGCTCCCTGACCCGAAAGATCTGCTTCACCGTCCTCACCCTCGCCCTGCCTCTGCTGCTGGACGCGGCGGATACGGCCTTCTGGGCAGAGCCCATCGTGGATCTGTGCTGCCCCATCCTCACCTGCGCCGTCATGCTGGCCACCCTCCCCGGCTATCTCCGGCAGCGGGAGCTGCACGCCCGGCCATAGACCGCCTAAACGCAGGCGCCCCCCGGCTTTTGCCGGGGGGCGTCCATGTTATTTATTATGCGCCTTCTCGTTCCAGGCCACCGCATACCCGTCGAAGGCCTCTACCTGCCAGCCCGCATCCTCCAGCTCCTCCGCCCGGCTCACCGGGATCAGGTAGGCCGAGTCCCCATCCAGGTCGTCATAGTCGATTCCAAAGGTATACCGGCTAAACCCCTCCACCTCCAAAAAGATGGAAGGATAGTTGGCGTAACGTACCGTATCCGCATACACCTCATGGGGCGTCTGGTCGTAGAAGAGGATCTGGGAGTAATAGACGCTGCCGTCCACGCATACCTGTTCAAACTCCCGTTCCCGGAGGAAATCCACCGCCGCCCCAACGCCCTGGTTGAAGTATCCGCCAATCTCCTCATTGTAGGAGGTGAAGTACACCCCGGCGAAGGCCAGGAAAGAGCAGGCGTAGGCCGCCGCGACCGCCGCCGGGACCACCCGGACCTTCCGGCACAGGCGGACCACCCCGTCTACCCCCGCGACGATGAAGATTAGGGTAAAAAAGTGCAGGGAATTGGACTTGGTCATATTCAGGTTGTCGATCATCAGACAGGTCAGCGCCGAACAGCCAGCTGCCAGCAGTACCAGGCACTCCCAGCTGTATACCCGGGCCCGGAGAGTATTGACTCCGCCCGCTGCCAGCCTGACCGCCCCCAGCAACTGGAAGGGCAGGCTAATGAGATAGAACATGCCAAAGCCGTCCATGGCATTCCAGGGCAGGCCGTCCCGCTGCAGGAAAATTACGCCACCCAGATCCCCCCAGGAGCGCAGCGAGAGCAGGTTGCGCAGGGAGAGTTCAGACCCCCGCATGGCCACCAGCCTGGGAATGGAGAACCAGGGGGTGACGATCTCCTCCATCACATTCAGGTTAACCAGCAAAAACAGTATCAGCGGCAGGGCCAGCAGAAACAAGATGGCCACGGCCACAAGCAAATGCTTGACCGGCAGACGCCTCCCCGACGCCAGCAGATAGGCTCCGCACACGCACAGGGTGAGGGGGACTGCCACCCAGTTGACCGCATAAGCGTACAGGGACACGCCATAGGCCGCGGCGCTGGCCGGCAAAAACCTCCCGTCCTCCAGCCCCCTCACCAAAAAGTAGAATCCGAACAGCAGGAAGGCGGGGGCCAGATTGGATTCCAGTCCCCACCGGCTGAGCAGGATGTGCCAGGGGGAGATGGCCAGCAGCCCCAGCCCAATCAGCGCCGCCCGCCGGGAGATCATCCGCTGGAGCAAATCATAAAAGACGGGCAGGCACGCGCAGGCGCACAGCAGCTGGGGCAGGCGCAGGGCGGTCCGGGTACAACCCAGCAGCGCCATGAAGGGAATGGCCAGATAGCTCTCCAGCGCGTTCATGCCGCTGCCCCAGGAGATGAAATAACAGGGAAATGGATACCCCCAGGAATCCACCCCATCGGTAAGCAGGGACCAGGCCTCATAGCCCGCGAAAGCCTCATCCTGGTTCAACCCGGCGGGGACGGAGCCAAAGGCAATCGTCCGCACCAGGATGCCAGTGGCGATCAGGCACAGGGGAAGACAGGATTGTATCTTCCCTATGGACACTGTCACAGAAAATATCCTCCGCTCACCCATTCCCCGCCATTTGTTTTTCCCGCTGCCGCTCCACCAGGTCAGCCAAGGTGGTGCGATCCACCACCTGGGACACCGCCCGGTGGATCTCCTGCCACAGCTCCACAGTGACGCACTGGTTGCTGCGGCTGCAAAAATCTGCGTCTGTGGCGCACTCCACCGGGGCAAGGTCCCCCTCCAGGGGCCGCAGAATCTCCCCCACGGTGTAGTCTTCTGGCCGCCGGATGAGCAGATAGCCGCCCCCCGCGCCCCGCACCGAGCGCACCAGGCCAGCCCGGGCCAGCGGCGTAACGATTTGCTCCAGGTACTTATCGCTCAGCTGCTGCCGCTGGGCCACATCCCGTAGAGAGACGGGCTGCCCCTGGCCGTACATGGCCAGATCCACCATCAATCTCAGGGCATATCTTCCTTTTGTAGAAATTTTCAACGCTATCACCTCGGTTCTGTCCTATTTAAAATACCACGATTTTTGTATGATTTCAAGAGGTTACTTTTTCTTTTGGGCAAAATTTGCGCTGCCGCTGGAAATATGGTATACTGAGATAACTCCTATGCCAATCTGGTCAGAGAGAGGAATATGTGTATCATGGAAATCAACGGCGAAGTTGTATCTGACATCTATTATTACCGGGATATGGGCCTGTCAGAGGCGACCATGAGGGCCCTGGACAAAAAAGGCTATGTCCAGGCCACCGCCATTCAGGGAGGCGCCATCCCCTACTTCATGCAGTGGAAGGACGTGGTGGCCAAGGCCCCCACTGGCACGGGGAAGACCTTTGCCTTCGGCATCCCCATGGTGGAGCATGTGGACCCACAGTCTGACCAGGTCCAGGGGCTGATCCTGGCTCCCACCCGGGAGCTGGCCATCCAGATCCGGGACGAGCTGCGGGACCTGTGCGCCTTCCGGGAGGGCGTGCGGGTGGTGTGCCTGTACGGCGGCCAGCCCATTGACAAGCAGATCACCCAGCTGAAAAACCGCCCCCAGATCGTGGTGGCCACCCCCGGGCGGCTGATGGATCACATGAAGCGGCGCACCGTCAAGCTGGACAGTGTGCAGACCGTGGTACTGGACGAGGCCGACCGGATGCTGGACATGGGCTTCATCCAGGACGTGACCCGGATTCTGGACAGGATCCCCCACCGGCGCAACCTGGGTCTGTTCTCCGCCACCATCAGCCGGGAGGTGATGGACATCTCCTGGGTGTACCAGCGGGACCCGGTGGAAATCACCGTGCGCCCGGTGGAGGAAAACCGCCCGGATATCCAGCAGTACGCCATTGAGCTCACCGGCCGGGAGCAGAAGCTGGACACCATGGTGGCCCTGCTGAACGCCGGGGGATATGAGCGGGCCATCGCCTTTTGCAACACCAAGAACATGACCGACCGGCTGTCCGGCCTGTTGCAGATGCGGGGCATCTCCTGTCAGGCTATCCACGGGGACATCCAGCAGAGGATTCGGGAACAGACCCTGAAAAAGTTCAAGGAGGGCAAGCTCCGGGTGCTGGTGGCCACCGACGTGGCCGCCCGGGGGCTTGACATCGACGATGTGGACGTGGTGTTCAACTACGACGTGCCCGATGAGCAGGAGTACTACATTCACCGCATCGGGCGTACCGGCCGGGCCAAAAAGCACGGGGTGGCCTACACCCTGATGGCCACCGTCACCGAGGCGGTGAAGATGCGGGACATCGCCCGGAACACCCGCACCCAGATCCAGCTTCTGAAATACGACAAGGACGGCTGCCTGACCCTGGTGGACAACCCGTCCTAATACGCAGGGCGGACGGGCCGGGAAGCCCGCCCTCCCTCTTTCTTTTCCCTTTGAAACATCTCAATGTACTGGAGGAACAGCTCTATGAATCTTCGCGTTTTGGCCGTGGGCGACGTGGTGGGGGACTCCGGCCTGGATTTCTTGTGCCGCCACCTGCCCGCCCTGCGTAAGCTCCACGGTGTGCACTTCACCGTGGTCAACGGGGAAAACGCCGCCTGCAACGGCCTGCTCCCCGACCAGGCCGACGCCATCTTCTCCGCCGGGGCCGACGTGATCACCCTGGGCAACCACACCTGGGACAAGCGCCAGATCGTGCCCTACATGGATGGGTGCCCGTACCTGCTGCGCCCGGCCAACTACACCAGCCGGGCCCCCGGCCGGGGCTGGGGCATTTTTGACGGCCCCCAGGGCCTGCGCCTCCGGGTGGTCAACCTCATCGGCCGGTGCGAGATGGACTCTAATTTTGATAACCCCTTTACCAAGATGGACTTCATCCTCTCCGAGGGGGAGGCGGACGTCACCCTGGTGGACTTCCACGGCGAGGCCACCAGTGAGAAGAACGCCATGGCCTGGTATCTGGATGGCCGGGTTCAGGCCCTGTGGGGCACCCACACCCATGTTCCCACCGCCGACTGCCAGGTGCTGCCCCAGGGCTTGGGGATGGTCACCGATTTGGGCATGACGGGGCCCAGCCAGTCGGTGATCGGCATCCGTCCCGAGCAGGCCATCAACCGCTTTCTGGGCGGCCTGCCCCAGCGGTTCCAGCCCGCCTCTGGCCCCTGCCGGATGGACGCGGTGCTCTTCGATATCGACGCCGCCGGCCGCCGCTGCACCGTGGTGCAGCGCATCGACATCTCCTGAGGGGGGCTGCGCTTGAAACTGCTCCACGCCGCCGACCTCCACCTGGACTCCCCCTTTCGCCAGCTCACCGCGGCCCAGGCCGCCCAGCGCCGGGGGGAGCTGCGGCAGATCCCCGCCCGGCTGGCCCGGCTGGCCCGGGAGGAAAAGGTGGACCTGGTGCTCCTGCCCGGCGACCTGTTTGACGCAGAGCGGGTGTACCCGGAAACTATCCGGGCCCTGGCCGACGCTTTGGGCGGTATCCCCTCCCCGGTGTTCATCGCCCCGGGCAACCACGACTTCTATCACGCCGCCTCCCCCTATGACACCACCCTGTGGCCGGAGAACGTGCACATCTTCACCTCCGCCGCCCTCACAGGAGTACCCCTGCCCACTCTGAACTGCGTGGTCCACGGCTGCGCCTTCACCGCCCCCCGGCGGGAGGATGACCCCCTGGCAGGATTTTCCGCCCCCCGGGACGGGCGGCTCCACCTTTTGTGCCTCCACGGGGAGGTCTCCGCGCCGGGCGGATTGTACGCCCCCCTTTCCCCCCAGTCCCTGGCCGATTCCGGCGCCCACTACGCCGCCCTGGGCCACATTCACACCTGTACCGGGCTGCAATGGGCCGGAGCGGTGCCCTGGGCCTATCCCGGCTGCCCAGAGGGGAGGGGCTTTGACGAGTGTGGGGAGAAGGGCGCGCTGGTGCTCACCCTAAATGACGGCCGGGTCCAGGCGCAATTCCACCCCCTGTGCCGGCGGCAGTATCACATCCGGTCGGTGGACGTCTCTCACTTTGCCCAGTCCCTGGAACAGTGCCCTCCGGAGGACTTGGTGCGCTGGATTCTCACCGGGGAGAGCACCGACCCCCCTAATTTGACCGCCCTGGCCGCCCTGGCCAGCGCCCGCTGCTTTTACGCCGAGGTGCGGGACGAGACCACCCTGCCCCAAGACCTGTGGGCCCGGCGAAAGGAGGACTCCCTCACGGGGCTGTTCCTGCGGGAGATGGGCCGCAGGCTGGACGAGGCCTCCCCGGAGCAACGGCCCCAGCTGCTGCTGGCCACCCGGTTTGGGCTGGCCGCCCTGGAGGGAGGGGAGGACATCCGGCCATGAAGATCAAAAAAATGACCGCCCACTTCGGCAAGCTCAGCGGTGCTGTTCTCGCCCCCGGCCCCGGTCTTACCGTCATCGCCGCCCCCAACGAGGGGGGAAAATCCACCTGGTGCGCCTTCCTCAAGGCCATGCTCTACGGCCTGGACACCAGAGAGCGGGACAAAGCGGGGGCTTTGGCAGAAAAGAACCACTACCAGCCCTGGTCCGGCACCCCCATGTCCGGCCAGCTGGAGCTGGAGTGGCAGGGCCGGGACATCACCCTGCGCCGCGCCTCCACCAAAGCCGGACTCCTTCAGGGCTTTAAGGCGGTGTACACCGCCTCCGGCGACCCGGTGCCCGGCCTTACCGCCGCCAACGCGGGGCAAGCCCTAATCGGGGCGGGCCGGGAGGTATTCGTGCGCTGCGCCCTTCTGGCCCAGAACGACGGCGTTCTCACCGCCGCCCCTGAGCTGGAGCAACGCATCGCCGCCCTGGCCACCGCCGGGCAGGAGGACGCCTCCTTTTCCGCCACCCAGCGCACCCTGAAGGGCTGGCGCAACCGCCGCCAGGCCAACCGCTCCGCCGGGCTCATCCCCCAGCTGAAGGGGGAGCTGGACCAGACCCAGGCCAAGCTCCAGGCCATGGAACAGGCCAGGGTCCTCCGGGACCAGGCCAGAGCACAGCTGGCCAAATTGGACGTGGAGCAGGCGGAACTCACCTCGCAGCTGGAGATTCACCGCAGGCTGGCTCAGAAAGACCTGAACCGCCGCTATGCCCAGGCCCTGGAGGCCCTTGCCCGAGCCCAGACCCAGCTGGACGAGCTGCCCCAACCCGACCCGGAATTTGCCGGGCTCACCCCCCGGCAGGCCCGGGAGCAGGCCAGGCTGGCCATGGCGGAGCCAACCTCCCGGGAAGGCCGCAGACGGTCCCACTCCGGGACGCAGTTTCCCCTTCTCCCCGGCGTCCTCTTGCTGGGGGCGGGGGGGCTGGCAAGCCTCATGGCCGGTCTGACCACCCAGTTCTTGCCTGGGGTGATTCTGGGCAGCTTCCTGCTCCTGCTTCTCCTTCTGCTCCTGATCTGGAACCACCCCACCGCCGGGCAGGAGGCCCCCGCAATCGTCTCCCCCCTGGACCGGGCGGAGGCCTACGCCGACTATCTGGCCCTGCGGGACCGGCTGGCCGATGAGGTACGCCACTGTCGGGAGCGGGTGGAGGATTTGAGGGCCCAGGGGGGCCGGGAAATGGACACCCTGGAATTCCTCCAGCCCCCCGACCGCTCCCTTCCTGAAACCCAGCGCCTGCTGGAGCACAACCGGCAGGAGGCCGCCCGGTGGCAGTCCCAGTTGGACCGGGCGGACGGCGCTCTGCAAACCGACCCTCTGGCGCTGGAGGCCCACCGGGACGAGCTCCAGCGCCAGCTGGAGGAACGCGGCCGGGAGCTGACCGCTCTGAACCTGGCCTTGGAGGGGCTGGAGGCGGCCAACACCGTGCTCCGGGAGCGGTTTTCCCCCGCGCTGAACCAGAAGGCGGCGGAGATCTTCTCCGCCCTCACCGGCGGGAAATACAACCAGGTAACCCTCCGCCGGGACTTCTCCGCCCTGGCCGGGGAGGAGGCCCAGCCCCTGCACTCAGGGCTGTACCTGTCCGCAGGCACCGCCGATCAGCTCTACCTGGCCGTGCGGCTGGCCCTGAGCCAGCTCACCCTGCCGGGCATCCCCCTGGTGCTGGACGACATCCTGGCCACCTTTGATGACCACCGGGCCGCCTTGGCCCTGGACTACCTGGCCCGGCTGGGGAAAGAGCGGCAGATTCTCCTTTTCTCCTGCCACAGCCGGGAGGCTCAATGGGCCCGGGCACACCAGATCCCGGTGCTCACCCTGTCCTAAACTTTGCCCCTGGACCTTTTGGTCCAGGGGCAAAGTCCGTTTTATAGGACTTTTATTCTGGTATCCTTTTCTCAGAAGAAAACAGAAACCGCCCTCCTTGGAGCGCGGCATCAGAAAGGAAAGGTTCCCAATGTATGAACTGAAATTTGTGCGCGGCCATGTGGAGGTCTATCTGGACGGCCGGTTCTGCTTCTCCGCGGACACCCGGGGCGAGGCGGAGGCGGAGATCGAAGCGCTCACTGCGTGAGGGCAGGCCTGCCGGACACGGAAAACCGCGCAGGGCCGTGATAACACGGCTCTGCGCGGTTGCTTGGTGGAAAGGTTTATCCGAAGAAGTAGTCCCAGGGGTTGCCGTAATACCACTGGCTGCTGGTCTGCTCAGGCCCCGGGTCCTGTTGAGTCTGGCTCTGGGTGTTGTTGGTCTCCTCGTCAAAGGTGAGGGACAGCTCCAGATACTCCCCGGCCCGGTATACCGTCACCGTCACCGTATCCCCCGCCCTGTAGCTGTTTTTCACCGAGGTGAGCTGGGACACGCTGGTGATGTCGGTGTCGTCGATCTTGGTGATGATATCCCCCGGCTGGATACCGGCGGTCTGGGCGCAGGAGCCCTCATCCACATCATTGACATACACGCCCTCCGGCCAGCCGAAGATCTGGGCATAGTCGCCGGTGTTGGTGGGGTTCAGGATTCCCATGTAGGGCCGCCCGGTGACATAGCCGTACTGCATGTAGTCGGTGATGATGTCGATGACGTCGTTGATGGGGATGGCAAAGCCGATGCCCTCGATGGAGGCGGTGGATCTGTCGCCGTTGTTGGACAGCTTGGCGGAGGTGATGCCCACCACCCGGCCGTACTGGTCAAACAGGGGGCCGCCGGAGTTTCCCGAGTTGATGGTGCAGTCGGTCTGGATCATGTTCATCACGGTGCCGTCGCTCATGGTGACCGACCGGCCCACGCCGGAGACGTAGCCTGAGGTCTGGGAGAAGGAGTAGCTGCCCAGAGCGTTGCCGATGGTGGACACCTGCTCGCCCACCACCAGGGTATCCGAGTCGCCCAGCACCACAGGCTTGAGCCCGGACACGTCGATCTTCAGCACCGCCACGTCGTTGAGTTCCTCGCCGCCGATGTAGGTGGCGTCATAGCTCTCGCCGTTGTTCAGGGTCACCCGGATGGCGGAGGCCCCGTCGATGACGTGGTAGTTGGTGACAATATAGCCGTCCTCGCTGATGATGAAGCCCGAGCCGGCGGAGGTGGCCTGGTACTGCTGCCAACCCTGTTGGACGGTGGTCTGGGCATTGATACACACGCAGGAGTCCACATAGGAGGCGTAGATCTCCTCCAGGGTCAGCTCGGTCAAGCCGTCGGCCTGCTGGATGTTCACCTGGGTGGTGGGGGTGTCATTCTGGTAGATGGTGGTGCTGTTGGAGGGCCCGCCGCTCAAAGCGTTGAAGGCTGCCGCACCGCCGATGCCGGCCCCGCCGCCCACCAGGGCGCAGCACAGCACCAGGGCCGCCACCCTGCCCGCGCCGTTTCGCTTCTTCGGCTTCTTGGGCTCCGGCGGGGTCATCCCGCTTTGTGGGTTGGGGTTGTAGCTGTAATGGTAGGTGGTGCCGTTCGTCTCAAAGCCATTATAGCCGTTCTGGTTGCTATCTTCATACATAAAGATCACTCCTTACGCAATCGCGGATTGTCAGCGCGGGGCCTGTGTGAGGAACCGCTCGCTTTTTACAATACAGAGCATACAAAAGAATTATGTCCATATTGTGACAGACTTTCAAAATGATTTTGAACAATCCCTGAAATATTTCTGAAATTGTTTCCCAATCAGCTTCTGTCCCCCGCCCGCAGAACAGAGATCACATCCCGGGCGGCGGCGCGCAGGTCCGCTGCCGCCGGGCGGAACACCCCCAGCTTGCCCAGGTTGAGGAGCACCAGCAGCAGGATGGGCCCCACGATCATGCCCAGCACACCACCTAGGCGCATGCCCGCATAGATGCCCACCAGGGACAGAATGGGGGGCAGCCCGGTCTGATTCCCCAGGATTTTGGGTTCTCCCAGTCGGCGAAACAGGGCAATGACGCCCCAGATGACCATCAGCTGGGCCGCGCCCATATAGTTGCCGATGATCAGGTCCACCACCGCCCAGGGGACCATGACGGTGCCCGCGCCGATGATGGGGATAAAGTCCAGCACCGCGAAGAGAACAGCCAGCAGCAGTCCATAGGGCTGGTCGATGAGCAGAAATCCCACCGCCAGGATGAAAAACACCACCAGGGACAGCAGCAGCTGGCTCTTCAAATAGCCGCCGAAGGCCTGGACAAACAGCCGCTTCACCGTGGCGCAGAAGTCCCGGGTATCTGCCGGCACCCGGTCGGTGATGAGAAAGCGCAGGTGGGGGTAGTCGGCTGTGATGAAATAGCTGGCCATGACAAAGACCACGGCGCTGACGGCGAAAGCGGACAGGCCGGACACCAGGGAGGGCGCCTGCCCGGCCAACGTGGTCAGCCAGCCGGAGAGGTCCAGGCTCTCCAGCCAGCTGCCCAACCACTCTACCAAGCCTTCACCGGTGGACAAAATCCCCTCGGGCAACAGGTCCTGGAATCCACCCAGCCAGGCCGCCACACTGTTCACCGTACCCACCACAGTCTCCATCACCGACGGCCAGTTGTCGATAAGGGAGCGGATCTGACCCACCGCCATGAATCCCAGACCGTACAACGCCGCGCCAATGGCACAGAAGATTAACACGATTAACACCATGGAGATGGCGCCGCGGGAGATGGACAGCTTCCGGTGCAGCCAGCGCACCAGAGGGTTGAGCAGCCAGGCCACGATCAGCGCCAGCACAAAGGGGCCAAGCAGCGTCCACAGCGGCGGCACCACATAGATCAGCAGCAGCGCCACGGCCACGATGAGCGCCCCGCGGATGCCGATGCGCACCCACAGTGCTCCCCGTTCCCTCCAATTCAAAGGCCCTTGTCCCATCATCATCGCCCCTTTGACCTTTCTGTACCAAGTTATACTCCCGCCACCTGCCCGGCAACCACCGCCACCAGCGGCAGGGTGAAGATGCATAGCAGAGTGGACAGGGACACCAGGCGGGCGGCCAGCCCCGTATCCTTTCCCATTGCCTGGCTGAACAGGCTGGTGGCCCCCGCCACCGGGCACCCGGATAGGATGGCCAGGGTTATGAACACAGTGCCGTCCACATGGAAGGGAAGCAGCGCCAGCATAGTGACGGCGGGGATGACCAGCAGCTTGAGGGCGCACACCTGGTACAGCCTCCGGTCTCCCACCAGGGCGGGCAGGTCCACCGCCGCCATCTGGGCCCCGATGACCACCATGGCCAGGGGAGTGTTCAGGTCGGCCAGATAGCCCACCGCCGCCTCTGCCGGGCCGGGCAGCCGCAGTCCGGTGAGAAACATCACCAGAGCGGCGGCAAAGCCCAGGGAGGCCGGGTTGCAGATAGCCTTTCCCACCGACAGGTACTCCCGCCCGCCGATGATGGCGATGCCGTGGGTCCAGATGACCACGTTGAACACCGCCAGGGCCAGCGCCGCCACCATAGTGGCCTGGCTGCCCAGAGCGGCCTGGATCAGGGGCAGGCCCATGAAGCCCTTGTTCCCGTAGATGGAGGCAAAGCGCAGGATCCCCCGTTCATCCGGGTCCCGGCGGCGGAACATCACCGTGGACAGCAGCATATACAAAGCGTAGGTCCCCGCCAGGGCCGCCCCAGCGGTCAGTAGCTGGCGGTCCAGCGCCGAGGTGCGCTCCATAGCAAAGCTGTCAATGATGATGGCCGGCGTCACCACGCGCAACAGCAGCTGGGACATCTGGGACAGGGTCTGCCCGGTCAGCAGTCCCCATTTCCCCAGGACAAACCCCACCGCCATGAGCAAAAATAGGGTGAGCACACTGCCCCCCACCACCTGGACGCTCTCCCATATGCGCTCCAGCATCCCCTCTCACCTCGCGATTTCATCCGGTGTTCCTGTGTATTATAATGCCACTGGGCCGGATTGACAAGCCCAGTCAGTCGGGTTATACTATAACTTCAACATAAAAAGAGAATGTCAAAGGAGCTTTGCGCCATGGATCAAAGGCGGTTTCAACGCAGTCACCTCGCGATTTTCCTCTCCTACTACCGGCCCCACCTGAAGCTGTTTCTGCTGGATATGTGCTGTGCCTTGGGTATCTCCCTGGTGGACCTGGCCTTCCCCTACGCCTCCCGGACAGCCCTGAACGAGCTGCTGCCCCAGAACCTGTTCGGGGCCTTCTTCGGCGTCATGGCCATCCTGCTGGCGGCCTACGGCCTGCGGGCGGGCATGCAGTATGTGGTCACCTACTGGGGTCACATGATGGGGGTGCGCATCGAGGCGGACATCCGCCGGGACCTGTTTTTCCACATGCAGGACCTGTCTTTTTCCTTCTACGATCAAAACCGTACCGGCCAGCTCATGAGCCGGGCCACCAACGACCTGTTTGAGATCACCGAGCTGGCCCACCACGGCCCCGAGGACCTGTTCATCTCAGTCATTACCCTGGGGGGCGCCTTCACCCTGATGTGTACCATCCAGTGGAAGCTGGCCCTCATCGTGTTCGCCGTAGTACCAGTATTTGTGCTCTTCACAGTCTTTCAGCGCCGGAAGATGGTGCACGCCTCCCTTCAGGTCAAACAGAACATGGCGGGCATCAACGGCCAGCTGGAGTCAGCCATCTCAGGCATGCGCATCGCCAAGGCCTTTGCCAACGAGGCGGCGGAGGGGGAGAAATTCCAGACCTCCAACAACCAGTTCAAGGGGGCCAAGCGGGGCTACTACAAGGCCATGGCGGGCTATATGGCAGGGCTGGAGTTCGCCCTGCCGGCGATGAACGTGCTCACCATCGCCGCCGGCGGGTTTTTCATCATGCGCGGTGAGATGGACCTGGTGGACCTGGTAACCTTCTCGCTGTATATCTCCACCTTTCTCACCCCAGTGCGCAAACTGGCCGCCTTTGTGGAGCAGTTCCTCAACGGCATGGCTGGTTTTAAGCGGTTCGTGGAGCTGATGCGGGTAGAGCCCGAGGTGAAGGACGCCCCCCACGCCAAGGTCATGGGCGTCGCTCAAGGGGACATCCGCATTGAGGACGTGTCCTTCGCCTACAGCAATGGGGAGACGGTGCTCAGCCACATCAACATCCATATCCCCCAGGGGGAGACGGTGGCGGTGGTAGGCCCCTCCGGGGGCGGCAAGTCCACCCTGTGCCAGCTCATCCCCCGGTTCTACGATGTCACCGGCGGGCGTATCCTGGTGGACGGCGTGGACGTGCGGGATGTCACCCAGCACTCCCTGCGCCAGAATATCGGCATCGTTCAGCAGGACGTGTTCCTGTTTGCCGGTACCATTCTGGACAACATCCGCTACGGCCGGCCCGACGCCACCGAGGCGGAGATCGTGGAGGCGGCGAAGCGGGCTGAGATCTACGATGACATCATGGACATGCCCAACGGATTCCAAACCTATGTTGGCGAGCGCGGCGTCATGCTGTCCGGGGGGCAGAAGCA
>DVKM01000074.1 GCA_018716015.1 Candidatus Enterenecus stercoripullorum
CCAGAGAACCGGATCTATAAGTTCGGCAAAGCGGACAACTTCTGGGAGCACGGCTCCGGCCCCTGCGGCCCCTGCTCCGAGATCTATTATGACCGGGGCCCCGAGTGGGGCTGCGGGAAGCCCACCTGCACTGTGGGCTGCGACTGCGACCGGTATATCGAGGTGTGGAACATCGTCTTCTCCCAGTTTGACAACGACGGTGAGGGTCACTACACCGAGCTCAAGCAGAAGAACATCGACACCGGTATGGGCCTGGAGCGGCTGGCCTGCGTGTGCCAGAACGTGCCCTCCCTGTTCGACGTGGATACGGTGATGAACATCACCCACAAGGTGTCTGACATCACCGGCGCCCACTATGGGGAAAGCCAGGAAAAGGACGTGTCCCTGCGGGTGATCACCGACCACATCCGCTCGGCCACCTTCATGATCTGCGACGGCGTGCTGCCCTCCAATGAGGGCCGGGGCTATGTGCTGCGCCGCCTGCTGCGCCGGGCCGCCCGCCACGGCAAGCTGCTGGGCGTCAACGAGCCCTTCCTGTACCAGGTGTGCGCCACTGTCATCGGGGAGAACGAGGGGCACTACCCAGAGCTGCGGGAGCGCCAGGACTATATCACCAAGGTCATCCGGGTGGAGGAGGAGAACTTCGCCAAGACCATCGACGGCGGTCTGAAGATCTTCCATGAGATGCTGGAGGGCCACAAGGCCAAGGGTGAGCGGGTGTTCTCCGGGGCCGACGCCTTCAAGCTCTACGACACCTACGGCTTTCCCATCGACCTGACAGTGGAAATGGTGGCCGAGCAGGACATGACTCTGGACCAGGAGGAGTTCCACAAGCTCATGGACGAGCAGCGTCAGCGGGCCCGGAAAGCCCGGGAGGCCCTGGGCGACTTGGGCTGGGCGGGAGTGGAGTTCGGCAAGGACGTGCCCGAGACTGAGTTTGTAGGCTATACCGAGAATACCATCACCGGCGCCAAAGTGGTGGCCCTGGTGGTGGAGAACGAACAGGCCGAGGAGCTCATGCCCGGGGTGGAGGCCATCGTGGTGCTGGACAAGACCCCCTTCTATGCCGAGATGGGTGGCCAGGTAGCCGACCACGGCACCATCACCGCCGATGGCGTTGCCTTCACCGTCACCGACGTGCAGAAGAACAAGGGCGGCAAGTATATGCACTATGGCAAGATGGCCCAGGGGGTGCTCAAGCTGGGGGACACCGTCACCGCCGCCATTGACCAGGAGCGGCGAAAGGCGGTCATGCGCGCTCACTCCGCCACCCACCTGCTAGACAAGGCCCTGCGCACCGTGCTGGGCGACCACGTCCATCAGGCCGGTTCCCTGGTGGAGGCCGACCGGCTGCGCTTTGACTTCACCCACTTCTCCGCCATGACCGCCGAGGAGCTGGGCCAGGTCAGTGCCATGGTCAATGAGGCCGTTTTGGAGGGCTACGACATCCAGACCAAGGTGATGAGCCTGGAGGAGGCCAAGAAGACCGGGGCCATCGCCCTGTTTGGCGAGAAATACGGCGACACCGTCCGGGTGGTGGACATGGGGGACGGCTACTCCGTGGAGTTCTGCGGCGGCACCCATCTGGACAACACCGCTAAGGTTGGGGTGTTCCATATCCACAGCGAGTTCTCTGTGGCCTCCGGCGTGCGCCGCATCGAGGCCACCACCGGCAAAGCCTCTCTGGAGGTCATGAACCGCAACCAGGAGCTGATCTTTCAGGCCGCTGCCGCTCTGAAGGCCAAGCCCGGAGAGCTGCGGGACAAGGCGGAGGCCGTCATGGGCGAAATCCGCCAGCTGCACCAGGCGGTGGAGCACTTCAAGGCCCGGGAGGCGGTGAGCCAGGCCGAGCGGTTCCTCTTCGCCGCCCACGACGTGGGCGGGCTGAAGGTGATCACCGCCACGGTGCCCGAGACGGACGGCGACCGGCTGCGCAAGATGGGCGACTTCCTACGGGACAAGGACGCCGCTGTGGCGGCCGTGCTGGCTGCGGTGAACGACGGGAAGATCACCTTCCTGGCCGCCTGCGGCAAGGACGCGGTGGCAAAGGGAGTCAAAGCCGGGGATATCATTCGGGCTATTGCCCCAATATGTGGCGGCAAAGGGGGCGGCAAGCCCGACTCCGCCATGGGCGGCGGCTCCGACATCGTCAAGCTGGACAATGCCCTGGCCGCCGTGGACGACTTTGTATCCCAGAAATTGGGCTTGTAAGCCGGTCTGAAACCAACGGAAAGGAGGGCTGCCCATGCTGCCCCAAGATCCGGTGATTTTGCTCAGCGTGGTGAACACCAAGCTGCGGGACGAATATGTCAGTCTGGACGAGCTGTGCGCCGCCCTGGACGGGGACCGGCAGGCGCTGGAGGAAAAGCTGACTGCCATCGGCTACACTTACGATCCGGAACAAAACCAATTCCGGTGACTGGAAGAAACGGAGGAGATCGCACCATGAACAAGGTGAAAATCACAGTGCTGAAAACCACCCTGGATCAGGAGCTGGCCAAGGAGTACGGGGCGGAGGGTCTGGGACCCTGCCCCATGCTGAAGGAGGGCCAGGTGTTCTACGCCGACTACGCCAAGCCTGAGGGGCTGTGTGACGAGGCGTGGAAGGCTATCTACCAGTATGTGTTCGCCCTGGCCCACGGGGCGGGCAGCGGCCTGTTCTACTATGGGGATTGGATCCGCAAGCCTGGAGTGGCCATCTGCTCCTGTAACGACGGCCTACGCCCGGTGATCTTCAAGCTGGAGGCCACCGAAGAACCATCCACCATCGGCTACACGCCGGTGCGCTGAGAGGAGGGATAAAATGAAGATTGATTTTTCCAAGCTGGAGGAGACGGTGATCCCCCATTTCATGGGGGGTGAGAAATCCGTCCAGGCCCGGATGTGGGTGGACGAGAACGGGAAAATCATGCTCGGCATGCTGGAGCCGGGGGCGTCCATCGGCCTGCACACCCATACCACCAGCAGCGAGACCGTCTACATCTTGTCCGGTACGGGGAAGGCGCTGTATGACGGCGGGGTGGACCTGCTCTCCCCCGGGGACTGCCATTACTGCCCCAAGGGCCACGCCCACAGCCTGATCAATGACGGGACCGGGCCGCTGGAGTTCTTCGCGGTGGTGCCCAACCAATAACAAGGACTCACAAGATGAAGGAGGGAAACCACATGTCCGACTGCCTGTTTTGTAAGATTGCCGCGGGGGAGATTCCCAGTAACAAGGTGTACGAGGATGACACCGTGTACGCTTTCTACGACATCGATCCCCAGGCGCCTACCCATTTCCTGGTGATCCCCAAGGTCCACATCGGGTCCTGCGGGGAAATCACGGCGAAAAATGCGCCTGTGGTGGCCCGCTGCTTTGAGGTTATCTCCAAGGTGACAGAGGGCCTGGGCATCACCGACTTCCGGGTGGTGTCCAACTGCGGAGCCCAGGCGGGGCAGAGCGTGCCCCATCTGCACTTCCATGTGCTGGCTGGGAGAGATATGACCTGGCCCCCCGGCTAAAGTCCGGCATAAGCGATAAATAGGCGGGAACAGGGCCCCGGCGCGGCTGCGCCGGGGCCTACGCAAATTTTTCTTGACAGTATTTAGCTAAATAGCTATAATAGGAAAAATAGAAGGGAGGCGCTTGCCGTGAAGGACGACTTTTTTCAGGCTCTGTCCAATCCGTACCGCCGGGAGATCATCCGGCTGCTGAAGTGGAGGAACCTCACCGCCGGGGAGATCGCCGGCCATTTTGACATCGCCCAACCCACGGTGTCCCGGCACCTGGAGGTGCTGCGCAATGCAGGCATTATCACTAGACAGCGCCGGGGCAACCAGATCCTCTATTCCCTGGACCTGTCCATGGTTCGGGAGATGATGGTGGAGATTGCGGCCCTGCTGGGCCGGGGAGAGGAGGGGGCGGCCTATGATACTGAAGGGTAAACGCTGGGTGCTGTTTTTGGGCAGTCTGGCCTTTCTGACCGCCAGCCTCCTCCTGCCGGGGGAGCTGGGCAAGCTGGCGGTGCTCCTGCTGGGGGCGGTGGCTCTGCTGGCTTTCCTCTACCGGAACATGGGGGAGCTGACCCAGGTGGAGCAGAGCAGCCCCAAGCTGGGGCTGCTCAAGCAGACGGTGATCTTTTCCTTTGCCTTTCTCGCCCTGGCGGCGGGAGCGGTTTGGCTGAGTCGGACAGGCCGGGTGAGCGGGCGACAGGAAGAACTGCTGGCGGTGGGGCTGGTGAGCGCAGCCATGTTGTACATCGGAAACGTCTCTCCCCGGTTGCCCTTCAACCGCTATGTGGGCTTCCGCCTACCCTGGACGGTGACGGACGAGGACACCTGGATTTTGTGCCATCGGCTTGTGGGTTACACCACCTTGCCCACGGCGGTGCTCTATGTGGCGGGGATTCTGGCCCTGCCGGGGGCGATGGCCCTGGTAAGCGTCACCGCCATATTGATATGGATGGGGATTCCCGGGGGACTGTCCGGGCTGTTCTTCTACCGAAAATTTCATCCCAAGACATGACAATGCCGCCTGAGCGCAAAAGCTCAGGCGGCATTTCATATGGATGGACTAACCCACCGGCTGCTTGGCCCGGTTTTTCTGATACTGCTCCCAGGTTTGGAAGGTGTTGTCCCGGGGGGCGTCCCGGAGGATGACCCGGGGGGCTTCCAGCACAACGGTGGCGTTGGCGGGCACGTCGAAGGTGACGGCGCAGTTTGCCCCGATGCGGGCATTGTCCCCGATGGTGACGGCTCCGATGATCTTGGCCCCCGCGCCGATGTACACATTTTTGCCGATCACCGGCGCGCCCTGGCCCCGGCTGTCCGGCAGGGTGTTGGAGCCGATGGTCACCTGGTGAAAAATGGTGCACCCAGGGCCGATCTTGGCTCCGTAGGAGATGAAGATGCCCGCCATGCCGTGGGGGGTGGCGAAGGGGGAGATGGCGTCCAGGCAAGGAATGAGGGCATTGTTCTGGTCGGCGATTTTCTGGTTGGTGTGGACGTACAGAGGGATAAACCACCGCCGCCAGCCCCGGGGATGGACGATGTACTCCCGGTTGCGCCAGAAGCGGGCCACCGGGTCCGGGCGCAGCCGGCGCTTGAGCTTGCGAAGCAGGTTCCACATAGCATTCCTCGTCTCCCTTGCGGTGAACTGAATGGGCATCCCCGCGAGGCTTGTCCTTCCCAGCCGCGCGGGGACAAGGCAGCAGCCTTGTCCCATGTGCCTTCCATACTATCCAATTCCGGGGAAAAAGTCAATGGGCATCCGCCGCCAGAGGGCGTGTGGGAGGGAAGATATAAGCCCTTAAATATTTTTTAATTGTTTTCCCAGTTGCAACTTAAGAGATCCCTTGGTAGGATAGAGGAGTAAGAGAGAAAAAGGGGGAGGACCGCCATGAACACCATTCTGATTTGCGACGACGACCGGGACATTGTCTCGGCCCTGAAGATATACCTGACCAGCGAGGGCTACCAGACGGTGGAGGCCTACAACGGGGAGCAGGCCCTGGACGCGGTGCGGGCCGGAGGGATTGACCTGATCCTCATGGACGTGATGATGCCCAGGCTGGACGGTATCCGGGCCACCGCCCAGCTCCGGGAGGAGGGGAACATCCCCATCATCCTGCTCACTGCCAAGAGCGAGGACTCGGACAAGGTGCTGGGGTTGAATATCGGGGCGGACGACTACATCACCAAGCCCTTCAACCCCATCGAGGTGCTGGCCCGGGTGAAGAGCCAGCTGCGCCGCTACACCAGCCTGGGGGGCAAGAGCCAGGGGGAGGAGCAGGGGGTGCTGCGCAACGGCGCCCTGGTGATGGACGACGGGGCCAAGTCGGTGACGGTGGACGGGGAGACGGCGAGCCTCACCCCCATTGAGTACAATATTCTGCGCCTGCTACTGAAGAATCCGGGCCGGGTATACTCCACCGCCCAGATCTACGAACAGGTGTGGAACGACCCGGCTCTGGGCTCGGAGAACACGGTGGCGGTGCACATCCGCCACCTGCGGGAGAAGATCGAGATTGATCCGGCCAACCCCCGGTACCTGAAGGTGGTGTGGGGGCTGGGCTATAAAATGGAGAAGATGTGAATGAAGCTGCGGGAAAATCCCGCGATGAAGGCGGTGGCCTTCATCGCGGCGGTGGCGGCTTTCGCCGCCACCGCCATCATGGGCTGGTACCAACTGGCTAACTATGACGCACTGTGGAACCCGGATTACAACGAGGGGGACGGCTACTCTATCTATTACCTGGAGCAGCGGGATGAGAAGGACATCACCCAGCTGCTCAACCTGTATGAGCAGCGGGACGCGGGACGGGACCTGTCTGTGTACCAGGAGCAGGAGATGGCCCGGCTGGAGAGCGAGCTGTCCGCCCAGAACACCAATCTGCGCTGGCAGCTGCTGTCCCGGGATAAAACGGTGCTGCATGGCAACACCCAGGAGAGCCTGCCCGCCCAGGCCCTGGGGCTGTACTGGACCTACTACGAACTTTTGAACATTGGGGAGACCTCGGAAGTGCTCATCGACGTGGTGTGGGAGCGCATCGCCGCCGGCGCGGTCAATGTGGAGGACATCTCCAATGTGGTGTATACCGATAACTGGAAACAGCTGCTGGAGGAGTACTATGAGGGCTATGCCAGAGGGAGCCCGGCCAGCGGGGAGCCCGCAGTGAGTTTGGAGCCCGGCGAGGTGAACGAGGACACCGTGTTCCTGGCCGCCGACGGAACCTCCAACCTGCTTATGGTGGAGGGACAGGACGGCATGTACCTCTTCGGGCCCTGCCTGCGGTGGATGCTGGAGCCCAACGAGTTCGGCATGCAGTATGTAAACGGGGAGTGGATCCGGGCGGAAAGCCAGGGCCAGGCGTCCCTGGAGCTGTTTTTGTGGCTGGACAGCAGTTTTCCCGTGGACGACCAGTACCGGGAGGCCTTCCAGAGCCTGAACCAGTGGCGGGGCGACCGGGGGCTGCTGCTGGGCGGCACCGTGGTGTGCGCGGTTCTGGGCCTGGTGCTGGTCGCCTATCTGTGCGCCGCCTGCGGTCACCGCCGGGGCCGGGAGGGGATCTACCTCAACTGGTTTCACCGCCTGCCCGGGGACTTGCTGCTGTTCCTGCTGGTCTGCGGCGTGGCTATTGACCTGAGCCTGGCCTGGGAGATCACCCTGTACTACGCCTATACGGATCTGTCCATGGCCGGGCAGCTGGTGCTGATGGGGCTGCTGGCGGCCTGCTGTGCGGCGCTGTGCCTGGGCGGCCTGCTGACGGTGGTGGTGCGGTGTAAGGCCCACACGCTGTGGCGCAATACCCTGGTCTGGCGCTTTTGTCATTGGCTGTGGAACCTGTGCGGGGAGGCAGGGCGCGCGCTTCCCCTGGTCTGGAAGGTGGTGCTCCTGGGAGTGGGCTATATGCTGTTTACCATTTATACCTTCAACCATTACGGAATGGTATGGCTGCTGGGCACGGGGGCGTGCGTTGTGCTGCTGTGCCTGTGGGCCTTCCAGTGGAAGAAGATCCGCACTGGGGCTCAGCAGATCATCGGGGGCAACCCGGAGTACCACATTGACACCAGCCGCATGTTCCCCGACCTGAAAAAGCACGCAGATGAGCTCAACAACCTGGGGCAGACCATCTCGGCGGCGGTGGAGGACCGGCTGCGCTCAGAACATTTCAAGGCGGAACTCATTACCAACGTGTCCCACGATTTGAAAACGCCTCTGACGTCCATCATCAACTATGTGGACTTGCTGAAGAAAGAACACATCGACAACCCTAAGGCGGCGGAGTATATCGAGGTGCTGGACCGGAAGAGCCAGCGGCTCAAAAAGCTCACGGAGGATCTGGTGGAGGCGTCCAAGGCCTCCACCGGGAATCTTGCGGTGACCCTAGAGCGGCTGGATCTGGGCCAGCTGCTGGACCAGGCGGTGGCGGAGTATCTGGACCGGCTGGAGGCCAAAGAGCTGAGCGTAGTGCGCACCCTGCCCAAGCACGCGGTGTGGGTGATGGCGGACGGGCGGCACCTGTGGCGGGTGATCGACAACCTGCTGGGCAACTGCGCCAAGTACGCTCTGGAGGGGACCCGGGTGTACCTGAACGTCCAGGAGTACAGCGACAGCGCCGCCTTCTCCATCAAGAACATCTCCCGGGACGAGCTGAACGTGCCCCCGGAGCGGCTGATGGAGCGGTTCGTCCGGGGGGATGAGTCCCGGACGGCGGAGGGCAGCGGCTTAGGGCTGTCCATCGCCCAATCCCTCACGGATTTGCAGAACGGGCGCTTTGAGATCAGCATCGACGGTGACCTCTTCAAGGCCACCGTCACCCTGCCCAAGGCAGAGCCGCCTGGGGAGAAGGGCTGAGCCGTTCTCATAAACGCAGAAAGACCGCTGGGATGTCCAGCGGTCTTTTGCTTAAAAGGGCACATGGTCCTCCCCGCCCTCCTCCTTTGGGGGTGGGGCCAGGGAGGCGGTGGTCAGGGCGTTTTGCCCGTACTTGCCCCGGATGGCGTCCATGGTTCGCTCCAGCCGCTCCACCTTGTCCCGGCGGCGGGGGGCCTGGGCGTCGAATAGGCCCAGCTGTTCGGCGGCCTCCTCCTCTGGGATGAGGTTATGGGCGGTGACGGTGAGGGCCCGGATGGGGGCGCCGCGGTGCCAGCAGCGCTCCACGATGTCCACCGCCGCCCGGGTCAGCTCCCGGGCGGTGTATGCCGGGGTCTCCAGGGGATGCTGACGGCAGATGTCCTTGAAGCCGGGGTCCCGGATGGTGACCTGCACCGTGGTGGCCTTCAGGTGGTGGCGGCGCAGGCGCACCGCCACCTCGTCGCACAGCATGGCCAGCCCCTGGCGCACCTCCTCCCGGGTGGTGAGGTTGCGGGGGAAGGTCAAACCGTTGCCCACGGATTTGGGGGGCGTATACTGCCCCGCCGGAGCCACGGGACTGTTTTCCAGGCCGTTGGCGTAGTTCCAGAGCTGGCCCCCCGCCTTGCCCAGCAGGGCCATCAAAGCGTCCCGGTCAAAGGCGGCCAGCTGCCCGATGGTGGCCACGCCGTGCTGGGCCAGCACCCGCCCGGCCGCCCGGCCCACAAAGAGCAGGTCGGTGACGGGCAGGGGCCAGACAAGCTGGCGGAAGTTATCCACGGTGATCAGGGTGGTGGCGTCCGGTTTCTTATAGTCGCTGCCCAGCTTGGCGAAGATCTTGTTGAAGGACACCCCCACCGACACGGTGAGTCCCAGTTCCTCCCGCACGGTTTTTCGGATCCGGTCTGCCAGGGCCACGGCGTCCCCACCGAACAGGTGGAGGGTGCCGGTGACGTCCAGCCAGCTCTCGTCGATGCCGAAAGGTTCCACCAGGTCGGTGAACCGCTCATAGATGGCGTTGACCTTTTTGGAATAAGCCCGATACCGGTCGTGGTGGGCGGGGAGCAGGATGAGATGGGGACATTTCTTCCTGGCCTGCCAGATGGTCTCGGCGGTCTTGACTCCGAAGGTCTTGGCCGGCTCGTTCTTGGCCAGAATGATGCCATGGCGGCTGTCGGGGTCGCCGCACACTGCCACCGGCTTGTCGCGAAGCTCCGGGTGAGTGAGCAGCTCCACCGAGGCATAAAAACCGTTGCAGTCACAGTGGAAAATCACCCGGTCCATAGCAATTCCCCCCTTTGCCCTCAGTATACTTCATAGGGGGAGAAAAGTCAAACGAACGTTCGAAAAAGAAGCCGCCCCCTCCCGAAGAGACCAGGAGGGGGCGGCGCGGCCTTCCCGTTGGAAAAGGCTCTGTCTGTTTCGACTGTCTCAGCCCAGGAACTGCACCTTGGCTGCGCATACGAAGTAGATGCGCTGGTCGTTGTCGTTGGCCAGCACCAGCACGTTGCCCAGGGTGCCCAGCAGAGTGACCCCCTGGAGGATCAGTAGGCCCGCAGCCAGGGTGACCTTCCGGCTGAGGTTGTTATCGGCTAGCATGCCCAGGATGCCGGCAGTGCAGCAGCAGTCGTCGCAGTTACACTTACAGGAGCACTCCCCGCAGCGGCTGTTGCAAGGGTTCAGACGGCGGCTGAGCAGCTGCTTCAAGCAGCGGTAGTTCCGGGTGGTGGCCTCGGGGGCGGTGATGTCGCCCTCGGCGGTACCCTGGGCCACCTGGAGGGCGATGCCCGCCAGCTCGCACAGAGAGACCTGGGTGGCGGTCACCCCGGTGGTGGTGGAGGGCGGATAGTACAGGGCGGCGGAGATGTCCAGCAGGTCACAGTTGCAGCTGGAAAGTCGCAGGAAGCTGCCGCTCAGGGTGGTCAGGTTGTCGGCCGGGGTAGTCTCAGGGGCGG
The DNA here is from genome assembly GCA_018716015.1 of Candidatus Enterenecus stercoripullorum. Taxonomy (GTDB): domain Bacteria; phylum Bacillota; class Clostridia; order Oscillospirales; family Oscillospiraceae; genus Enterenecus; species Enterenecus stercoripullorum. The sequence goes on from DVKM01000074.1 coordinate 10,291, forward strand.
CGGTGTTGAGGGTGGATCCCGCGGAGTAGGTATCGGTGATGAAAGCTGCCCCGTCAAAATCCACCAGAGAGGCGATCTGGCTATCGCACAGCAGTTGGAGGGCGGCGCGCAGGCTGGCCTTGCAGCAGCAGCCCTCGTCTAGCTGGGGGACTTCCGGCTTGGGGCAGGCGGGCCGGCACCAGCAGATCATGGAAGAGTCGGGCGGGCAGGCCGGAGGCTCACAGCCGCAGGAGGTTTGCCCGCCGCAGTCACGGCTTTGCGTACCGTTGGCACAGGAACCGGCCCCGCAGGCGGTAGCGAACTCCTCAGCGGACATGGCGCCGCCGCAGCTGGGACAGTCCCAATAGGCGTAGTTCATGAAGCACACTCCTTTCATAGTGGGGCCCCGGCGCGGAAAATCCGTCAGGGGCCGCCTTGGTGCAATCCAGTCTATGCGCCCCCAAAGCGCTGCGTCCCTTGGAGGGCGGGAAACCGCAAAGAGAATGACCGGGTCATTGACACAAGATATAGTACCAATATAAAATATGGGGGAAAACAATCACAATATTTTGAAAAACATTGTGGACAAGCATAGGGCTGTGTGCTATGATAAAGAGGTATAGGGCCCGCCCTGTGCCGGGAACAAACAGGTTGCGCGAGGGGATGTTTCATGGAAGTGACCCAGGGGGACGGGAGCGCCGTGGGTTTCGGTCGCTCCAAAATTGTCACCGTGACTCAGAAGGCTGCCGACGCGTCCATCCTAGTCCTGCCGCACCGGGTGAAGAAGGCCTATCCCAACAAGGAAATCTGGTGCTACTCATGCTACATCCTGGACGGGGAGCTATGGCAGCCCAGCCGGACCCGGTGTGAGTGCACCGGCGAGCTGCTCTACCTCATCGATGTGCCGGTGGACGGGGCCATGACCATCCAGGCGATCCAATAGGGGGAAACGCTATGGTATACCTGCTCTCCGGCGGCACCCACGTCGGCAAAACCCTGTGGGCCCAGCGGCTGATGGAGGCCCGAGGATGGCCCTACCTGTCCATGGACCATCTGAAGATGGGGCTCATCCGTGCCGGGCTGTGCCCCCTGACTCCGGAGTCCCCTGACGTGGAGATGACTGCTTTCCTATGGCCGGTGGCCCAGGAGATGGTCAAGACGGCCATAGAGAACGGCCAGAACCTCATCGTGGAGGGGTGCTACCTCCCCTTCGCCTGGCTGGAGAACTTCCCGCCGCCCTACCTGGCGCAGATCCGGGCCCTGTGGCTGGTGTTCAGCCGAGACTATATCCAGAACCATTTCCCGGACATCCTCTCCCACGCCAACGACATCGAGCACCGTCTGGATGACAGCGGCCTCACTCAGGAGTCTTTGCTCAAGGACAACGAGGCCCTACTGGCCGGGTGCCGGGCCCACGGCTGCCCCTATCTGCTCATAGACCGCCGTTACCCCAAATCTGTCACCGAACTGGAGGAACTGTTATGCTGACCGCCCCTGTCACCATCAAGCGCCTAGATCCCCGGGCCAAGCTGCCAGCCTACGGCTCCGCCGCCGCCGCCGGCGCCGACCTGTACGCCCTCACCGACGGCCCCGTCACCGTGGCCCCCGGCCAGACGGTGCTCATCCACACCGGCCTGGCCTTGGCCATCCCCCAGGGCTATGTGGGGCTGGTGTACGCCCGCTCGGGCCTGGCCACCAAGCAGGGCCTTGCCCCGGCCAACAAAGTGGGGGTGATCGACGCGGACTACCGGGGGGAGCTGATGGTGTCCCTTTATAACCAGAGCAAGGAACCCCGCACTATAGCATGCGGTGACCGCATCGCCCAGCTGGTGATCACCCCCTACCTCACCGCCCAGTTCCAGGAGGTGGAGGAGCTGGACGACACCGCCCGGGGGAGCGGCGGATTTGGCTCCACCGGGAGCAGATAGTCTAAAAAAGGAACCGTGCCGTCGGCACGGTTCCTTTCGATAGTTAGGACCGGTTTTCGTACCGGCAGGCGAGGTAATTCTAAAGTTGTCGGGTCCCGCCCCGACAGATGGGTGACTTTCTCATCGTGGAGAAAGTCACCTCAGCGGAGCGCCTTATACGTTGAACCGGAACAAGATAATATCCCCGTCCTGGACCACGTATTCCTTTCCTTCGGAGCGGATGAGACCTTTCTCCCGGGCGGCGACCATGGAGCCGCAGGCCTTCAGGTCCTCAAAGGACACCGTCTCCGCCCGGATGAAGCCCCGCTCGAAGTCGGAGTGGATCTTGCCAGCAGCCTGGGGGGCCTTGGTGCCCTTTGTAATGGTCCAGGCCCGGCACTCATCCTCCCCGGCGGTGAGGAAGGAGATCAGCCCCAGCAGGGTGTAGCTGGCCTGGATGAGCCGGTCCAGCCCGGACTGGGCAATGCCCAGATCCTCCAGAAATAGGGCCTTCTCCTCGGCGGGCAGCTCAGCGATTTCCGCCTCCAGCTTGGCACACACCGGGATGACCTGGGCCCCCTCGGTGGCGGCGCGATCAGCCACCTGCTGATAGTACGCCACCCCGGCGGGGTCGGCAAAACCGTCCTCGTCCAGGTTGGCGGCATAAATCACCGGCTTCAGGGACAGTAGCTCGCTGGTGGCAATGAGGGCGGCGTCCTCCTCGTCCACCTGCTCCAGGTAAGTGCGGGCGGACTGCCCGTCGTTGAGCCAGCCCTTGAGGCCATCAAACACCTCCACCTCGTGGAGGAACTTCTTGTCCGCCTTGGCGGCCTTCTGGGCCTTGTCAATACGGCGCTCCACCATTTCCACGTCGGACATGATGAGCTCTAGATCGATGATGTCCATGTCTCGAATGGGGTCGGTGGAGCCCTCCACGTGGATGACGTTTTCATCGTCAAAGCAGCGTACCACATGGACGATGGCGGCGCACTCCCGGATGTTGGCCAAAAACTTGTTGCCCAGCCCCTCCCCATGGCTGGCCCCCTTCACCAGCCCGGCGATGTCCACAAACTCCACCACCGCGGGGGTGGTCTTCTTGGGCTTGTAGAAGTCGCTGAGCCAGTCCAAACGGCTGTCCGGGACGGCTACCACCCCCACGTTGGGGTCGATGGTACAGAAGGGGTAGTTGGCACTCTCCGCGCCGGCGTTGGTAATGGCATTGAACAAGGTGGATTTACCCACGTTGGGTAGGCCCACGATTCCTAATTTCATATTTTCCTATATCTCCTTTATTTTCAATAGTTTCAGCGGTTTGTAATGGTCTCTACTGTACCATTACTGTACCATTTTGTTTCTGCTGGTTCTGTTCAAACTGTAAGACAGCCTTTGATAGAGAGTCATCCGTCACATGAATATACCTGTCCATGGTTGTCTTGATGCTGGCGTGACCAAGCAGCTTTTGCAATACCTTTGGCTGCATCCCGCTTTCAATCGCTCTGGTGGCATAGGTGTGCCGCAGAGCGTGCATACAGAATCGCTTGATCCCGGTCTCGTCGCACAGCTTGTATAGGTGAGTATCATAAGAACTGTTTTTCGCTGGTTCTCCTGTTCTCCAACTTATGAAAACAAGATCACGCATCACAAGATTTGCTTTTACTCCGATACGCCGATCCATGTACTCTAAAGTCTGCTCCAACAGAGGCGATTCCTTCCTCTCTCTCGCCTTCGCCTGTACCTCTTGAAGAATCTTGTAAGCACGATTCGTCAACGGAATAGTACGATAGCTTTGCTGTGTCTTGGGAGGCCCAGCCCGCCAGAACTTTTGATTGTGTCGGTATTCCAGAGTTTTGTTGATCGCCAGCGTCCGTTTCTTCCAGTCGATGGTATCCCATGTCAATCCAACCAGCTCGCCGGTACGCAATCCTGTTTCCAGAATCAACGCATACTGAGCATAATTGCGTGACCGCTTTGCTGCTTCCAGAAATTTCCACTGTTCTTCCACCGTTAGGAACTTGATATCATCCACGGCACGGACGGGCTTCGTGTATCTTACACCATCCATGGGGTGTTTGGCAATCAAATCATTCATAAGCGCAGACCGGAACATGGTTCCCATGACAATGTAAGCCTGACGGATCGTAGACCCAGCATACTTATCCTCCATGCGATTCAAAACGATCTTACAGTGCATTGGCTTAACTGCTGCCATGTGCATACCGCCAATCACGGGCTGAACATTGTGCTTATATCTTTCGCGGTAATTTCTCCGGGTGTTGGGAGCCAGATCACCAACGATATTTTCAATCCAAGATTCAAACCATGTATCCACGGTCATATCCGATGGGACGAACAGATTATCATGCTTGTCCGCATACTTCGCATCTTCCGGCCAGTTGCGTGCTTCCGGCAGTGTAGAAAAACATTTTACGGTTCGTTTACCCTGTTTATTAACAAATCTTGCGCTGTATAAACCGTCCTTTCTTTGGCAGATACCCTTGCCACATTCTTTACCTTTCAGGCTCTTGCCCATGATAAAACTCCTTTCCCGCTATGAGAAAGAAGCCCATGCAACAACTTTAATTGTAGCATAAGGGCTTCTGTTTCTCAATAGCGAAGTGTACAGATGCCGTGCGAAAAGCTGAAAAGCGCTCTGAAACTGTATGTGAAAACTGCGGAAAACCGGGGTCGCTGCGGAAAGGGCAACGAATCTTAACGCTATGTGATTCATGTTTTTCCTTGTGCGAGGCGAAAAACAAACCAACAAAAAATCCCTCGGAGAATTGAACTCCGGGGGATTTGTGTTGCATAGGCTTTTTTCTGAATTTGTTATTGCTTACTGTACCATTACTGTACCAAATTGGCATGGAGCACCATGTTTTTTCATGGAGATTCATGCACCGTAACATCAGGAAATTCAGCCGATATTGACCTTTATTAAACCCAATTCAGCTTTATTGACTTATGAAATCATGGCATCGGCCCACGATTCCTAATTTCATAATCAAGACGTCCTTTCGTCAAACAGCTCTCTCAAGGCAAACACTATACAGGAGAACCGAAAAAATACAAGGGGCCGGGGCTTTCCCCGGGAAGATTCTTATGGTATACTGAAAGCACCTTGCAGAAAAGGAGCGGAATAGGAATGGATTACGCGGCGGAATCGCTGAAACTGCACTATCAGTGGCGGGGTAAGCTGGAGACTGTGCCTAAGATGGAGGTTAAGGACCGGCAGTCCCTCTCCCTGGCCTACACCCCCGGGGTGGCCCAACCCTGCCTGGAAATTCAAAAAGACGTGAATAAGAGCTATGAGCTCACCGGCCGGTGGAACACCGTGGCGGTGGTCACCGATGGCAGCGCGGTGCTGGGCCTGGGGGACATCGGCCCCGAGGCGGGCATGCCGGTGATGGAGGGCAAGTGCGTGCTCTTCAAGGCCTTCGGCGGGGTAGACGCGGTGCCGTTGTGCATCCGCAGCCACGACGTGGACGAGATCGTCCACACGGTAGCCCTGTTGGCCGGGTCCTTCGGCGGGATTAACCTGGAGGACATCGCCGCTCCCCGGTGCTTTGAGATTGAGCGCAAGCTGAAGGAAGTGTGCGACATCCCCGTCTTCCACGACGACCAGCACGGTACCGCCATCATTGTGGCCGCCGCCCTCATCAATGCGCTGAAGATCGTGGGCAAAAAAATGGAGGACGTCACCGCCGTGTTCTCCGGCGCGGGGGCGGCGGGCACCGCCATTTTCAAACTGCTCAAGTCCATGGGTATGAAGGACGCCATCGTGTGCGACCGGAAGGGTGCTATCTGGTCCGGGCGGACGGATCTGAACGAGGAGAAGCAGGCTCTGCTGGCCATCTCCAACCGGGAGAACAGGAGCGGTTCCCTGGCCGACATGATGGCGGGGGCGGACGTGTTCATCGGTGTGTCCTCTCCCGGAGTGGTGACGCCGGAGATGGTGAAAACCATGGCGGCGGGGCCCATCCTCTTCCCCATGGCCAACCCGGTGCCTGAGATTATGCCCGACCTGGCCCTGGAGGCGGGGGCGGCGGTGGTGGGCACTGGCCGCAGCGACTTCCCCAACCAGATCAACAATGTACTGGCCTTCCCCGGGGTGTTCCGGGGGGCCTTTGATGTGCGTGCCAGCGACATCAACGAGGAGATGAAGGTGGCTGCCGCCCACGCCCTGGCGGAGCTGGTGAGCGAGGAGGAGCTGCGAGCCGACTATATCATCCCCGCCGCTTTTGATCCCCGGGTGTGCCCGGCGGTGGCGAAAGCTGTAGCGGAAGCGGCCCGGAAAACCGGGGTGGCGAGAGCCTGAAAGCCCGGCCAAATTTCCCTTCCCATTCTAACAGGACTGTGCGATAATAGGCCCAGCAATATCAAAACCAAAGGGGGAACTCCAGTTGAAAGCGGCAAAGGGTTACAGCCCGGAAAACCTTCACTACCTGAAAATGCTGGCCAAGCAGTATCCCAACGTGCAGGCGGCCAGTACGGAGATCGTCAACCTGCAGGCCATTTTGAACCTGCCCAAGGGCACGGAACACTTCATCTCCGATGTCCACGGGGAGTATGAGGCCTTTCAGCACATCCTGAATTCCGCCTCGGGGGTGGTGCGGGAGAAGATCGACGACCTGTTCGGCTCCAGTGTGTCCCGGGCGGACCGGGACCAGCTGGCCACCCTGATCTACTACCCCATGGAGAAGCTGGAGGAGATCGCCCGGGAGACCGAGGACATGCGGGAGTGGTACCGGATCACCTTCCACCGGCTCATCGAGGTGTGCCGCCTGGTCAGTTCCAAGTACACCCGCTCCAAGGTGCGTAAGGCCATGCCCCAGGAGTATGCGTACATCATCGATGAAATGCTCCACACCCACTATGAGGACAACGACAAGCGGGACTATTACGAGAACATCATCAACACCATCATCGACATCGACCGGGCGTCCAACTTCCTCATCGAGATGTGCGAGCTCATCAAGCGCATGGCGGTGGACCATCTCCATCTGGTGGGGGACATCTTTGACCGGGGCCCCGGTGCGGACATCATCCTGGACTCCCTGATGGACTACCACAGCGTGGACATCCAGTGGGGCAACCATGACATCCTGTGGATGGGGGCGGCCTCCGGCTCCCGCACCCTGGTGGCCACAGTGCTGGTCAACTCCCTGCGCTACAACAACCTGGACGTGATCGAGACGGGGTACGGCATCTCCCTGCGGCCCCTGTCCGTGTTCGCCGACGAGGTGTACCGGGATAGCAATGTCAAACAGTTTGCCGTCAAGATCGCCAGCGAGGACGAGGCCCACTACACCGAGAAGAGCAAGCTCCAGGCCGCCCGGATGCACAAGGCCATCACCATCATCCTCTTCAAGCTGGAGGGGCAGAAGATCCTGCGCAACCCCAGCTTCGGCATGAATGACCGGCTGCTGCTGGATAAGATCGACTACGAGCGCCAGAGCATCAACATCGGCGGGGTGGACTATCCCCTGGAGGATACCGACTTCCCTACCGTAGACCCCAAGGACCCCTATGCCCTGACCGAGGAGGAGGATAAGCTCATCAACCAGCTTACCCGCTCCTTCCTGCACAGTGAAAAACTCCAGCGCCATGTGCGCTTTCTGTACTCCAAAGGCAGCATCTACCGGGTGTTTAACGGCAACCTTCTGTTCCACGGCTGCATCCCTATGACGGAGGACGGTAAGCTGATGAGCTTCTCTATCGGCTGCAAAAACCTGTCCGGCAAGGAGTTTCTGGACTACTGCGATCTCACCGCCCGCCGGGCCTATTACAGCAAGCCCGGCTCTGCGGAGCGGGAGTTCGGCATGGATTTCCTCTGGTTCCTCTGGGCCGGGCGCAACAGCCCCATCTTCGGCCGGGACCGGATGACCACCTTCGAGCGGCGGCTGATCAAGGATGAGGATACCTGGACCGAGCCCAAGAATGCCTACTATCACTACTACAATGACCCGGCGGTGTGCGATGAGCTGCTGCGGCAGTTCGGGCTGAAGGGGCCCCATTGCCACATCATCAACGGCCATGTACCGGTGAAGTCCAAGAAGGGGGAGAGCCCCATCAAGGGGGGCGGCAAGCTGCTGGTCATCGACGGCGGCTTCTGTAAGGCCTACCAGAAGACCACCGGCATCGCCGGCTACACCCTGATCTACAACTCCGCCTGCCTGCGCCTGGTGTCCCACGAGCCCTTCGGGGGCCGGGAGAACGCCATCCGGGGCAACCAGGACATCGCCTCCACCTCGGTGATTTTCGAGCGCATGGAGCACCGGATGAAGATTGCTGAGACGGATGTGGGCCGCCAGCTCAAGGAGCAGATTGACGATTTGATGGATCTGCTGTCCGCCTTCCGCAGCGGCGCCATTGTGGAGGACCATAAAGAGTAGCCATGGAAAAGGCAAAACCTTTTCCATGGATAGGTAAGCACCGGCCCGGCAGGGAGAAAATTTCTCCGCCGGGCCGGTGTGCGTCTCTATGAAAATAGATGAAATTTCCTTTACACATCCCGGCTTTTATGGTACAATTTTCACAGAACATATAGCTGCCGAGATGGGAAAGGAGGAATCCACGTGAAACCCAAGTCCGCCCCGAAGAAGCCCTGGCAGGTAACCGCCTACTGCGGCGTCTTCCTGGCCCTGTCCCTGGTGCTGTTGGTCATCGCCGTGCTGCGCACCGCGGGGGTGGTTGAGGGCGGGCCGGTGCCGTGGTACCTGTGGGTGTCCGTTCTGCTGGGAACCGCGATCAGCCTGTATGGCCTGCTGGTGAAGAAAGAGATGTTGGGCTACCAGCGGGCGGTGGAGGTCATGCTCATCGTCCTGTACGGAGGCTTGCTCCTGTTCCGCGTCTTCCGCAACGGCGTTCCGGATGTGGATAGCAGAGAATTCAAAATCCTGGTTGCCATGGCGATTCTGCTTGTCCTGTCCCCGCTCCTCGCGGCCCAAAACAAGAGCAGACAGGAGCAGGAGGCGGAGTGGAAGGAGCAAGAGAAGCGCAGGCGGGAAGAGGAACTGGCCGAGCTGCGCCGGTCCATGGCCCCCACCAAACGGGAAGGGGATCAGCAGCCGGGCGGGGCTGCCTCCCAGGACATCTCCGGAGACGGGGAAAAGCCCGGACCACAGTGACGGGGCGTGGGCGCATAGAACAGAAAAAACAGGGAAAACTCCCCAGGCCCGGGAAACCAGCCTGGGGAATTTTCTTGGAAAGGGGTAGAAAATTGCCATGTGTACCGCGATCTCTTTCGTGCAAGGGGACCACTACTTCGGTCGCACCCTGGATCTAGACCGCTCCCTGGGGGAGCAGGTGGTGGTTACGCCGCGAGACTATCCCCTTCGGTTTCGAATGGCCGGGGAGCTGCCCCGCCATCAGGCCATAATTGGCATGGCTCTGGTGCAGGAGGGCTATCCCCTGTACTATGAGGGGGTAAATGAGACGGGCCTGGCCATGGCGGGGCTGAACTTTCCCGGAAACGCCCAGTACGGGACTGCGGTGGAGGGCCGGGACAATGTGGCTTCCTTCGAGTTCATTCCCTGGATTCTAGGGCAGTGCCACAGCGTGGATCAGGCCCTGGGGCTGCTGGCACGCATCAACCTGACAAACACACCCTTCCGGGGGGATCTGCCCCCGGCCCCCCTGCACTGGATGATTGCCGACGGGAAGCAGGCCCTTGTGGCGGAGTGCGGCCAGGAGGGGCTGAAGCTCTACCCCGACCCGGCGAGGGTGCTCACCAACAATCCTCCATTCCCATTTCAAATCTACCATTTGAAGCGGTATTTGAACCTGACCCGGGAGGAGCCGGAAAACCGGTTCGCCCCTGGGCTGGATCTGACGCCGGACTGTCTGGGCATGGGGGCGGTGGGACTGCCCGGCGACCTATCCTCCTCCTCCCGATTTGTGCGGGCCGCTTTCGCCCGGGCCAACGCCTTGCCGGGGGAGACGGAGGAGGAGCGGGTTACCCAGTTCTTTCATGTGCTGGACACTGTGGACCAGACCAAGGGCCTGGCCCGGGCGGGGCAGGGCGGCTTTGAGCGCACGGTGTACACCTGCTGCTGCAACGCCAGCCGGGGGATCTACTACTACACCACCTATGACAACTGCCAAATCACCGCAGTGCGCCTGGATCAGGCCGACCTGGAGGGGGATGGGCTGGCCGTCTGGCCTTTGCGGAACCGCCAGCAGATCTGCTGGGAGGGGAGGGCACAGAGCGTTGGAGGACAATGAGCGAGGGCGGGCCCGGCAGAACCGGCTGGGCCGGGGCGCGGTGCCCGCTGCGGGAAGACCGATTCAGGGGAGGGAAAAAACAGCCTGCCGGGAAACGAGCCTCTCCATTTTACATGGACGGCCCGACACCGGCCGTGTGCTTTTTGCGAAGATTGATGAAAAGTGCCCCGGCGCCTTTTTCTCTCTTGCATGGGCGGTAAGAGTGTGATACCATTTTACCAAGTGCAATGAATGAGGGGAAGGTTGCCAGCCATGCGGGAGAAATTATCAAAGGTGAACCAGTCCGTGGAAAAGGCGATCCTGATTGTGGAAACCATGGCCCGGGAGACCGGGCCGGTACGCTTGCAGGATCTGGCACTGAAGTGTGAGATGCCGCCCAGCACTGTGCTGCGGATGCTCAATACTTTGCTGATCTATGGCTATGTGAATCAGGACCCACGCACCCAGCGCTATTCCCTGTCCCTGAAGTTTACTCAGCTTGGCAGCCGGATTTCGGACCAGATCAGCCTGCGGGACGTGGCCCACCCATTCTTACAGGAACTGTCCCAGCGCTGCCAGGAGGCTTCGTGCCTTGCCTGCGAGGAGAATATGGAAGTGGTCTATATCGACGTGGTGGATGGGCCGGACAATATCCTCAAGATCATGCAGCGCATTGGGAAGCGGGCGCCCATGCATGCCACAGGGGTTGGCAAGCTGCTGCTGCTCAATTACAGCCACAGCCAGATCAAGGAGCTGATCAGGGAGAAGGGGCTCCCTGCCCTGACGCCCAACACCCTGACGACCCAGGACGCATTGGAGGCCGAACTGGAGAAGATCCGGCGGCAGGGCTATGCCTTAGATGATGAGGAGTGTGAATTGGGTTCCAGGTGTGTGGCGGCGCCTGTCCGGGACTATTCCGGGCGGATTGTGGCGGCCATCAGCGTATCCTGTCCGATTCCCCGCATGTCGATGGAGCGAATTCGGATGATTACACCGATGATGGTGGAGATTGCGGGAAGGGTTTCCAGAGAGCTGGCCTACGGCGGGCTGGCGCAGTAACGCTGGTCTCTGATATGGAAAAAGAGGCTTGCCGGTTGCGTGCGCCGTACACCCGGCAAGCTGCCCGGGGACGCCGGGGTGGGACTGCCTGTAAAACATGAAAAGAAGCACCGGGGCTGCCAGAAAAGCGGCCCCGGTGCTTCTGTGCTGTGGTGCGTGATTTTGCGTGTCTGAAGTTACTTCAGGCCGTTCTCATAGGCCTCGATCATCTTCTTGACCATCTGGCCGCCCACGGAGCCGGCCTGACGGCTGGTCAGGTCGCCGTTGTAGCCCTGCTTCAGGTTGACGCCCACTTCGTTCGCAGCTTCCATCTTGAAACGGTTAAGACCTTCGCGCGCCTCAGGAACCATCGTTTTGTTGCTAGCCATGATAAACTACACTCCTTCAAAGTTGGCGGCATTTTCGCCGCTGAATAATAATTGCGTTTGCATTCATTATTCTGACTTTTACACGGAGGATTATAACTGTCAATTTGTGTAAATTTCGAAGGC
>DVKM01000075.1 GCA_018716015.1 Candidatus Enterenecus stercoripullorum
CCGCCTCAGCGTGTCGAAGGACTTCCTCCGGGAGTAGAAAGCTGTACAGCGCAGGGGGGAGCTCGAGGGGGCGAAGCCCGCCTCGAATCCAATTGAATGCCCCGCAAAGCCTTGCTGCGCAAGGCGTGCGGCGAGCGTAGCGAGGACTTTCACACTGCGTAGCTGTGTGAAAGTAACGGCATTTTCAGGCTGTCAAAAAAGTCCGACAAGACTTTTTCGACAGCCTGAGGCGGCACGCGAAAAGCGTGCCGCCTCTTCGTTCTGCGTATTACTGGGCCAGGTACTCCTCCAGGCAGATGCCCTGCTCGGTGATGGCCTTGGAGGCCTCCTCGCCTACATAGCGGTAGTGCCAGGGCTCGTACCCCACGCCGGTGAGGTCGCTCTTGTCCGTGGGGTAGCGGAGGATGAAGCCGTACTCCCAGCAGTGGGCCATAAGCCACTGCTGGAGGGGCGTGTCCTCCTGTCCCTCGTCCAGCACCTGGTACTCCACCGAGACGATGTCCACCGCCAGACCGGCCTGGTGCTCGCTGGTGCCGGGGTGGGCTACCCACACGGCGGCCTGCTCCTCCGCCGTCACCCGGTCGGAGCCCTGGTCTATGTAGAACTGGACCTTCCGCTCATAGAGCTGGGACTGCTTGTCCCAGGTGCGGAAGGAGGAGCAGATCAGGGGGTTGTAGCCAGCCGCCCGGGCGTCGTCCATCATCTCCTGAAGGGCCGGATAGATCCGGCTGTCCACAGCGTGGCCGTTGGACAGCTCCGTCAGCTCCCCGGCCTCATAGTCCTCCGGCAGAGGGTTTTCCCAGTTGATGAGCTGCAAATTCCAGGCGGTGGTGTCCACAGCGGGGATCTCGGGCTCCTGGGCGATGGGGGAGCTGTCGGGGATCTCAGGCTCCGCCGGTTCCTGGACGCCGGCGTCTCCGGTTGTCTCGGAACCGGTGTCTGAGGCATCCGTGCCGCCGCTGTTCTCGCCGCTGTCCTGGCCGTCCTCCGAAGGAGCGGCGCCGTCCGTCTGGTCCGCGCCGCCCACGACGGCGGGGTCCTCGCTCTTCGCCGGGGCCTGTTCGGTGGCCTGCCCGAGAATAAAGCCTCCGCAGAAAAGGACGAGGCATAGAAGCAAAAGCAGCGCCGGAAATTTTCGCCTGCGGCGGCGGACCTTGCGGCGGACAGCGCGGCTGACGCGCTCCTGGTCGCTGACGTCCCAGTCAATATGTTCGTTCTTATGTGCCATAGGAAAACCTCCTGATTGCCTGGGGTGCTTGTCCCTTCCCGGCGGGTGAATCTTTTGTTCGGCCCGCCGGGGCGCCCCGGCGGCCTTCACACGTATAGACGGAGGAGAGGGGAAAAATGTTTCAAACACGCGGGGCGAAAAAAGGAATCAGGCGTCGGCCAGGATTTCCGCCTTGCGCTGGAGCAGATCGTCCCCCAGAAGCAGCGCCTGGACCTGCTCAAAGCCCAAACGGGCGATGGTGTCCGCGAACCGCTCTCCCGCCGTCCCCTGGTCCTTGAAGAGCAGGATGGCCTTCTCCACCAGGGCCAGGACCTCCTCCTCGCCGGTAAACATGTGGTCCATGGCCTGTCCCTGGGCGGAGCGCTTGCCCCACCGGCCACCCAGATAGACCTTGTAGCCGTTGACGTACTGATCGGCGGCGTGGAAGGGGCACTTGCCCACGCAGCGTCCGCAGTGGTTGCAGGCCGCCGGGTCGATGACCACTTTGCCGTCCTCCAGATGGGCCACATGGATGGGGCAGTTCTTCTCCATCTGGCAGACCTTGCAGCCCCGGCATTTCTCCAGATCCACCACCGGCAGCCGCTGGCCCACGATGCCCACATCGTTGAGGTCCGGCTTCAGGCAGTTGTTGGGGCAGCCGCCCACGGCGATCTTGAACTTGTGGGGCAGCTTCACCTGACGGTAGCCCTCATAGAACAGGCGGTGGACCTTCTCCGACAGGGCGAAGGTGTCAATGAGGCCGTACTGGCAGGTGGTTCCCTTGCAGGACACCACGGGCCGGACCTTGGCGCCGGTGCCCCCGGTCTCCAGGCCCCGCTCCGCCAGGAAGGCGCGCAGGGGTTCGATATTCTCATAGGGGACCCCCTGGATCTCCAGGGTCAGCCGGGCGGTCATGGTCACCTCCCCGGAGCCGAACTGCCGGGCGGCCTGCGCCACGGCGGTCATCTGCTCGCCGGTGAGCTTGCCGTTGACAGTGATGACCCGGACGTTGAAATGGTCCGCCGTCCGCTTGTCCCACAGGCACCCCAGCCCCTTTACCCGGGCCACCTCGTCTTTGGGCAGTGAACATTTGATTGTGTCGGGGGACAGGACCTGGATCTCGCTGGCGTCGAATGTCTGCATAGACTGCTCCTCCTTTATTGATCGCTTCCCAAACATATGACGCTACTATTATAGTGTCGGCCCCGTCCCCTGGCAAGAGGAAAATCCCAACCCGGTCTTGCTCTTTCGGAAAAAATCGGATATACTATAATTTACTATGCTTTATCTCACATGGATTCACTGACAGGAGCGAAGCGGATGGACAATCAGTATCCTTTCAGCATATCAGAGGAGGAGCGGGCCCGGCGGCGGGCCCAGCGGATCGCCGCCCGGCGGCAGCGCCAGCGGGAGCGGCGGCGGCGTTTGCTGCTGCGGGCGGTTCCCGCGGCGGCGCTGCTGTGCGTGGCGGTGGGGCTGCTGGCCTTCAGCACCGGGGGCCATGCGGAGGACGCCGGCAGCGGGAAGGCGATCCGACCCGTCCAGGTCCGCCACGAGACGGGGAACACGGCCCAGGCGGCGGCTGTGTCTCTTATGACAAAGGCGGCGCCTGCGATCTCCTATGCCGCCGTGGCAACGGAGGACACCGCCCAGGTGGGGGAGGAGCTGGCCAGCCAGTACGCCGTGGTGGTGGACCTGGGGGAGGGGACCATCCTGGCCCAGAAAAACGCCGACGCGGTCATCAGCCCCGCCTCCATGACCAAGATCCTCACCGTCCTGGTGGCGGCGGAGGAGGTGGCGAACCACGGCAGCCTGGACGACACGGTGGTCATCGACTTTGATATCACCAACTACTGCTACCTCAACGAATGCTCCGTGGCGGGCTTTCTCAAGGACGAGGCGGTGACGGTCCGGGACCTGTTCTACGGGGCCATCCTGCCCTCCGGGGCCGACGCCTGCCTGGGGCTGGCCAAGTACGTGGCCGGGTCCCAGGAGGACTTTGTGGTCTTGATGAATGAGAAGGTGGAGGAGCTGGGGCTCAGCGACACGGCCCACTTCGCCAACTGCATCGGCCTGTATGACGACGCCAACACCTGCACCGTCTACGACATGGCCATGATCCTGAAGGCGGCCCTGGACAACGAGCTGTGCCGCCAGGTCCTGACCACCAAGGTCTATGAGATCCCCGCCAGCGAGGCCCACCCGGAGGGGATGGTCCTGTCCAACTGGTTTTTGCGGAAGATCGAGGACCACGTGCCGGAGGGGCTGGAGGTCCTGGGGGCCAAGACCGGCTTTGTGGACGAGTCCGGCAGCTGCGCCGCCAGCTACGCCCAGCTCAGCGGCGGCGGCGAATATATCTGTGTCACCGGCAACGCCTTCAGCTCCTGGCGGTGCATCAAGGACCATGTCCAGCTTTACACCACCTATCTCCCCGGCCTGGAGCCTGTGCTGGAGTGAGGCGGGGATATCCGATCATACAGCAAAACGAGGGACGCGGCTTATGCCGCGTCCCTCGTTTGATCTTTCTGGTTCTGGTTTTACCGGGCCATGAACCGGGAGAGGAACTCCCTGGTCCGCTGCTGCTTCGGGGCGGCGAGGACCTCCTCCGGCTTCCCCTCCTCGCAGATGATCCCATCGGCCATAAACACCACATGGGTGCTCACATCCCGGGCAAAAGCCATCTCGTGGGTGACCACCAGCATGGTCATGCCGTTTTGCGCCAGGTCCTGCATGACGGAGAGCACCTCTCCCACCATCTCCGGGTCCAGGGCGGAGGTGGGCTCGTCAAAGAGCAGCACCTCCGGCTCCATGGCCAGGGCCCGGGCGATGGCCACTCGCTGCTTCTGGCCGCCGGAGATCTGCCGGGGCTTGGCGTTGATGTAGGGGGCCATGCCCACCTGATCCAAGTACTTCATGGCGTTCTCCCGGGCCTGAGCCCTGGATTTTTTCAGCACCTTCACCTGGCCCACTACGCAGTTTTCCAGCACGGTCATGTTGTTGAACAGGTTGAAGGACTGAAACACCATGCCCACCTTGGAGCGGTACTGGGTGGCCTTCACCCCCTTGCCGGTCATATCCTGGCCGTGGAAGAGGATCTGGCCGCTGGTGGGGGTCTCCAGCAGGTTGATACACCGCAGCAGGGTGGACTTGCCCGAGCCGGAGGCCCCGATGATGCTCGTCACGTCGCCCGGGCGGACGGTGAAGTCGATGTCCTTCAGAACCTCATGGCTGCCGAAGGACTTGGACAGGTGCCGCACTTCTAAGATCGCGCCGCTCATTACCGCTCCCCCCTGTCCCGTCCGTGTTTCAGCGCCTGCCGGGTGCGCTCCCGCTCTTCCTTGCCGCGCTCGTCAAAGGGGGTGCCCCGGCCGGGATGATTGTAGGTGCCGGCGGTCATGGTCAGCGCGTCGGCCTGCACCAGCTCGTAGTTGTCGCTGCCGTCCAGCCGCCGCTCCAGCAGGCGCAGCAGAAGAGAGGCGATGAGGGTCATAGTGAGGTAGCCGATCATCTCGATGGCGGCGGATTGGAAATACATGTTGTTGTTGCCCACGATGTTCCGGTGCTGGCCGAAGAACTCGATAAAGCCGATGACGAACATCACCGAGGTGTCCTTGATGTTGATGATGAAGTTGTTGCCGATCTGGGGCAGGATGTTTCGGAAGGCCTGGGGCAGGATGACGCTGGTCATGGTCTGCACGTGGGTCATGCCGATGGCCCTGGCCCCCTCGGTCTGCCCCGGGTCGATGGAGATGATGCCCCCCCGCACAGACTCGGCCATGTAGGCGCCGGTGTTGATGGACACCACGATGATGGCGGCCAGCCACAGCCCGCTGTTGCCCCGGAACATGATCTGCTGGTCGGTAAAGTAGGGCAGGCCGTAGTAGATGAACACCGCCTGGAGCACCATGGGGGTGCCCCGGAATACCTCTACATAGATCCGCACGATCACCCGGATGAACTTGAGCACAAAGCGCTTGAGGAGGGGATCGTTTTTGGTGTAGGGGATGGTGTTCAGGATGCCGCACAGCAGGCCGATGAGGCAGCCAATGACAGTGGCTGCCACCGCCAGGATCAGGGTGCTGCGGATGCCCACCAGGTACCGGTCCCAGTACTGCATCCAGAGGGCGGCCATGTCCTGGCCCAGTTCAATGAATTTATCCATGGGGGAGACGCGCTCCTTTCTGACACAAGGCCCTCCACCCGGCGCTCAGACCAGGTGGAGGGTGTGCGGTGGTGTGAAAGCTCAGATCTCGGGCTGGACGGCGATGGCCTCGGCCATGATGGCGTTGAACTGCTCCTCGTTCAGCTCGCTGATGACGGTATTCAGGGCGTCCAGCAGCTGGGTGTTGCCCTTAACTACGGACATACCGATGTTTACGTTCTCAGCCCGCTCCTCTTCGCTGGCGAACTGGAAATCCCCGTCGGTGCCGGAGAAGTTCAGAATGACCAGATTGCCGTTCTTGGACATGGCGGCGGTGGCGGTGGGCATATCGGTGCAGATGAAATCCACGGTGCCGCTCTCCAGGGCCATGATCATGGCCGGGGCGGTGTCCGCGGGGGCTTGGACCTGGGCGTCGGGGATCTGGGGCAGGCAGGAGGTGTACCAGATGGTGCCGGACTGAGCGGTGCACAGGCCGCCGGACAGGTCGTCAATGGAGGTGGCGGAGGCGTACTGGCTGTCCTTGGTGGTGACGCACACGATGGTGGCGTAGTAGTAGGGACCGGCCATGTCCACCTCTTCCAGGCGGTCAGCGGTCATGGACTGGCCGGCGATGGCCACGTCGATGACGCCGCTCTGCAGCCCGGCGGTAAGACCGCCCCACTCCAGGGCCATGACCTCCAGCTCCCAGCCATAGGCGTCACAGATGCGCTGGGCCATCATCACGTCATAGCCGTTGGCGTAGGAGCCGGGGTTGTTGACGATGGGCACCGCGCCGTTGGAGTCGTCGGTCTGGGTCCAGTTATAGGGGGCGTAGGCGCACTCCATGCCCACGGTGAGCACCCCGTCCTCCACGCCGGGGATAGAGCTGGTGTCCACACCAGTGAGGTCCGCCACCGGGGGGATTTTCACGGCGGGGGCCTCAGACTCCACAGGTGCCTCGGAGCCGGAGGCGGGGGGTTCAGAGCTGTTGGCGGGGGGCTGGGAGGTACCGGCGTCGCCGCCGCAGGCGGCCAGGGAGAGCGCCAGGGCGGCGCTGAGCAGCAGGGCAATGGTTCTTCTCTTCATGTTCGTTTCCTCTTTCCTTTTCAGTGTGGTCCGCCCCGGCTGGGGCGGCGGCCATGGACCGCAAATGTCTTTTTCTTTCCCCTGCGGGGGAAAGAAAAAGACCGTGAACCGCAGATGCGATCATGGTCAACCAATATCCTCCGGGAAAGAGGCCTATTTCCACCATGATAGCGCTTCACACGATGGTGTGACAGTCCGCCGGGTATTCCCCTGCGGCCCAGGCAGCGGGAAACCGGACCAGTTTCCCGTCCTTCGGCGGCGACGCCTTTCGCCGGAGGCAGTCGTCCATGCCCTCCGGGTACTCATCGGTACCGCGCCTCTATCATCGGTTCAATTTGTGGGTATTATAGTCCGGCATCTGCAATCTGTCAACAGGGAAGTGTAAATTTTGGGTATTTGCGTGAAAAATGGGGGCGATAGGCCGGAATTTATGCCAAAAAGAGAGAAGGAGGTGGGACAGAAAACCTGCAAAAAGAGGAAAAACGAAAGAAGTCATGAAAAAACTGCAACACCTCTTGCAAATTTGGGGCGGTTGCAGTATACTCATGGCGCCGTGTCGAAAATGGCGGGGCCGCCGGAAGGAAATCCGGGGAACTGTGGGGAGAGGAGCGCCCTGAAGCGCAGCGCAGGGTGAAAAAGAGAGATGAAGCGTCTGTTGGATCGGAACGCCTGGCTGGAGTATCTTTGGATCACCCTGGGCGCGGTGCTGGTGGCGGGGGGCGTGTACTTTTTCAAGTTCCCCAATAACTTCAGCTTTGGCGGAGTGTCCGGCCTGTGTATTGTGCTGGCCCAGGTACTCCCCTTCACGGCGGGGCAGCTGAACCTGGTGCTCAACCTGGCCCTGCTGGTGGTGGGGTGGATCGCTCTAGGTAAGCGCTTTGCGGTAAAGACGGCCTACGCCACAGTGGTGGTGTCCGTGCTCACCGAGCGGCTGGAGGTGTGGTGCCCGCTGAGCGCACCCCTCACCGACCAGCCCCTGCTGGAGCTGATTTTCGCCATTCTGTTGCCCGCCGCGGGGACGGCCATCCTGTTTCAGCACGAGTCCAGCAGCGGCGGCACGGATATCCTGGCCCTGATCATGAAGGATCGAGCGGGGGTGGACATCGGCAAAGGGCTGATTTTCAGCGACGTGGCCATTGTGGTGTGCGCCGCGCTGGTATTTGATGTGAAAACAGTGCTGTTCTCCACCCTGGGCCTGCTGGCCAAGTCCCTGGTGGTGGACGAGTTCATCAAGAATATGAACCTGAGCAAGTGCTTCATTGTCATCTGTGACGACGCGGGGCCCATCTGCAAATACATCACAGAGGTTTTGCAGCGCAGCGCCACGGTGTCCGAGGGGCAGGGAGCTTTCACCGGGCGGCCCAAGCAGCTGGTGTTCACCGCGCTGAAGCCCTCCCAGGCCTACCGCCTGCGCACCTTCATCCATAAAGAGCAGCCCCAGGCCTTCATGATGATTTCCACCAGCAGCGAGATCGTGGGTAAGGGATTCATGAGGCAGTAACTGCGTAACGCATGAAAATTGTGCGGGGGGCCGGAGCTTTCTCCGGCCCCCCCGCTTCATCCCGCGGCCAGGCAGGGGAACGGGAGACGGGGATATTGCAGCCCTCCTGTTTATTCACAATTTCCTCTTTTTTCTCCTGCGGCAATGTGGTATACTACGAGATAATTGGGTCAATGTACCTACTGCCCGCCCCGGCGCCTTTGGGCGGGGCCGGAACTCGGCCCAGGGCAGGCAAAAGGACACAGGAAGAAAGGACACAGAGGTTATGGGTCTGTTTTCAAAAGTATTCGGCTCCCGCTCCCAGCGGGAGGTCAAGGCGCTCACGCCCTTGGTGGACAAGATCGAGGCGCTGGGCGAGGAGATGAAGGGGCTCAGCGACCATGAGCTGCGGGCCAAAACCGACCAGTTCAGGGACCGGCTGGCCAAGGGGGAGACGCTGGACGACATCCTCCCCGAGGCCTTCGCCGTCTGCCGGGAGGCGGACGAGCGGGTGCTGGGTATGCGCCCCTACCGGGTGCAGCTCATCGGCGGCATCATCCTTCACCAGGGGCGCATCGCCGAGATGAAGACCGGCGAGGGCAAAACCCTGGTGGCCACCCTGCCGGCCTACCTGAACGCCCTGGCGGGCAGGGGCGTTCACATCGTCACCACCAACGACTACCTGGCCAAGCGGGACTCGGAGTGGATGGGCAAGGTGTACCGCTTTTTGGGCCTCACCGTGGGCCTGGCTATCCACGGGGTGGACAAGGCGGGCAAGAAGGCGGCCTATGCCGCCGACATCACCTACGGTACCAACAACGAGTTCGGCTTTGACTACCTGCGGGACAACATGGCCATCTACGCCAGCGAGCTGGTGCAGCGGGGCCACGCCTTCGCCATTGTGGACGAGGTGGACTCCATCCTTATTGACGAGGCCCGCACCCCTCTGATCATCTCCGGTCAGGGGGAGCAGTCCACCCAGCTCTATCAGCTGGTGGACAATTTCGTGGCCCGGCTCAAGTGCCTGAAGGTGGCCTCGGTGGACGCCAAGCAGGAGGAATCCGGCGACATCGACGTGGACTACATCGTGGATGAGAAGGCCCGCACCGCCACCCTTACTGCCCGGGGCGTGGCCAAGGCGGAGCAGCAGTTCAACATTGAAAACCTCTCCGACCCGGAAAACTCCACCCTGTCCCACCACATCAACCAGGCCATCAAGGCCCATGGGGTGATGAAGCGGGACATTGACTACGTGGTGAAGGACGGCGAGGTCATCATCGTGGACGAGTTCACCGGCCGGCTGATGTACGGCCGGCGGTACAACGAGGGCCTGCACCAGGCCATCGAGGCCAAGGAGCACGTCACCGTGGCCCGGGAGTCTAAGACCCTGGCCACCATCACCTTCCAGAACTACTTCCGCCTGTACGACAAGCTCTCCGGTATGACGGGTACCGCCATGACCGAGGAGGAGGAGTTCGGGCAGATCTACAACCTGGATATTGTGGAAATTCCCACCAACAAGCCCCTGCGGCGCAAGGACCAGCCCGACTATGTGTTCAAGACCAAGGCGGGCAAATACCGGGCCATCGTCAAGCAGATTCAGGCCTGCCATGAGAAGGGCCAGCCGGTGCTGGTGGGCACGGTGTCCATCGAGGTGTCCGAGCTGGTCAGCGGGATGCTTTCCAAGGCGGGCATCAAGCATAATGTCCTGAACGCCAAGCACCATGAAAAGGAAGCGGAGATCGTGGCCCAGGCGGGCAAGCTGGGGGCGGTCACCGTGGCCACCAACATGGCCGGCCGCGGCACTGACATCATGCTAGGGGGCAACGCGGAGTTCCTGGCCAAGGCCCAGCTGCGCAAGGCGGGTATGAGCGACGAGCTCATCGCCGAGTGCGACGGCCACGCCGAGACGGACAACCCGGAGATTCTGGAGGCCCGCCGGGCTTTTGCCGAGGCCGAGGGCAGGTTCAAGGAGGAGATCCGGGCGGAGGCGGAGCAGGTCCGGGCCGCCGGGGGACTATATATCCTGGGCACCGAGCGCCATGAGTCCCGGCGCATCGACAACCAGCTGCGGGGCCGCGCCGGACGTCAGGGCGACCCTGGGGAGAGCCGGTTCTTTCTGTCTCTGGAGGACGACATCCTGCGCCTGTTCGGTTCTGAGCGCATTCAGAATATGATGGAGACCCTGGGGGTGGACGAGGATACCCCCCTGGATCAGAAAATGCTGTCCAACGCCATTGAGTCTGCCCAGAAGCGGGTGGAGTCCCGGAACTTCCAGACCCGGAAGACGGTGCTGGAGTACGACGATGTGATGAACACCCAGCGGGAAGTCATCTACAAGCAGCGCCGCCAGGTGCTGGACGGGGAGGACGTCCACGGGGCCATTGAGAACATGCTGGACACCATCATCACCAGCACTATCTCCGGCCACGCTGGAGAGCAGGGCTGTCTGGACGAGGCGTCCTTCCAGGCGGCCACCGCCCACCTGTCCGGCAGCGTGTTTACCCCGGACCAGCTGTTGGACTTCCGGAAGAAGGCGCCCGGCCTGAGCGCCGACGAACTGAGCCGGGAGATGCTGGAGACCGCCAAGGAGAACTACGCCAGACGGGAAGAGGAGATCAACACCCAGATGGCGCCCCTCATGGGCAGCTCCGGAAAGGTGCCCATGCGGGAGCTGGAGCGGGTGATCCTGCTGCGGGTGGTGGACGAATACTGGATGGACCAGATCGACGCTATGCAGGAGCTGCGCCAGGGCATCGGCCTGCGGGCTTATGGTCAGTCCGACCCGGTGGTGGAGTACAAGCGGGAAGGCTACGACATGTTCGAGCAGATGATCGCCGCCATCCAGGAGGAGACCATCCGCCGGTTGTTCACCGTCCGGCTGAAGACCAACGAGGAGATTAAGCGGGAGCGGGTGGCCAAGATCACCGGCGAGTCGGGGGCCTCCGACGGCACCGTCAAGAAGCAGCCGGTGAAAAAGACCGTTAAGATCGGCCGCAACGACCCCTGTCCCTGTGGCAGCGGGCTGAAATGGAAGAAGTGCACCTGCAAGGAATATCACCCTGACCTGGGCTGAGCCCCATCCGGCAGAAAGATGATTGGGGAAGAAAACGGGAAGCGTGGAAGCAGCCTGAAGGGAATAAGCGCCCGCCGGGGCGGGTGCCGGGCAGAGCGAGTGGGAGATTCGCCTGCACGGAAAGGAGCGGCCTATGAAGATCATTGAGGAAACAAAGCAAGGCGTCCCCTTCCTCCAGGCGGACGGTATCCGGGACGCCGGAGGCGCGGCCCACGGGTTTTCCACCCGGCTGGGGGGTATGTCCCAGGGCATGTGGGCGTCCCTGAACCTGGGAGTGAGCCGGGGGGACAACCCCGAGCATGTGCGGGAGAACTACCGCCGGTTTTTCTCCGCCATCGGCGCGGACGGGAAGAAACTGGTGACAACTAATCAGGTACACGGCGGCAAGGTCCGGGTGGTGACTGCCGCGGACTGGAAGGACGATCCCTATGAGCGGGCGGACTATGAGGCCGACGGCCTGATGACAGACACCCCCGGTGTGGTGCTGCTGATCTATTCCGCCGACTGCATCCCTGTGCTGCTCTACGACCCGGTGCGCCGGGTGGCGGCCGCCGTCCACGCCGGCTGGCGGGGGACTGCTGCGGGGATTGCCGCCACCGCGGTGGAACGGATGAAAGAGGTATATGACTGCAAGCCGGAGGACATTTTAGCCGCGGTGGGCCCCGGGATCGGTCCGTGCTGCTTTGAGACCCATGAGGATGTGCCCAACGCCATGATGGCCGCTGTGTCCTCCGCGGCCCTGCCCTATATCAAGGTGCTGGAGAGCGGGAAGTTCTCCCTGGACCTGAAGGGCATCAACGCCCGGCTGCTGGACAAAGCAGGGCTGGACCCGGACCACATCGCGGTGTGCCAGGACTGCACCGCCTGCATGGGTGAGAAGTACTGGAGCCACCGGCGCATGGGCAATAACCGGGGATCTATGGCCGCCGCCATCCAGTTGTTATGAGAAAGCTGACGGCCCTGCTGCTGACGGCGGCGCTGGCCCTTGGCCTTTGGGGATGCGCGGCGGGAGAGGGAGATCCCTCCCCCAGCCTGTCTCCGGAGCCGACCGCCACCCAGCGGCCTCAGGCTCAGCCCCTTGCCCTGGCCTATGACCCCCAGTTGTCCTTGCATCCCATCACCGGCCAGAGCCAGGTGAACCTGGACCTGGCCGGACTGGTCTATGAGGGGCTTTACGAGCTGGACCGCTCCTTTGAGCCCCAGCCCGCCCTGGCCCAGTCCGCCTCGGTCAGTGAGGACGCTCTGGCGTGGACCATTACCCTGCGCTCCGGCGTGGCTTTTTCCGACGGCACGCCCCTGACCGCCGCCCATGTGGTCAGCTCGCTGAACGCCGCCCGAAACAGCACCCTGTATGGGCCGCGGCTGAGTGCTGTCACCTCGGTATCGGAGGCCAATGGAGTGGTGGCAATTTACCTGTCCAGCCCCAACGGGGCCTTGCCTGCCCTGCTGGACATCCCCATTGTGCTGGAACAGGAGAGCGGGATCCCCCTGGGGACGGGACGCTACCGCTTCGTGCAGGTGGGGGACAGCCTGAGCTTACAGGCCAATGGCAACTATGACGGGGCAGTACCCTATGACATTATTCCGCTGCAGGCGGTAACCGGGGCGGATGAGCGCATTGCCGCCTTTGACAGCGGGGATGTGACGGCAGTGGTCACCGATTTTTCCTCCTCCTATGCCCTGGGCTATTCCGGCAGCTATGAGACCTGTGATTTCCCCACAACCACGCTGCTGTATGTAGGGTTCAAAACCACGGCGGGAGCCTGTGCTTCCCCCCAGGTGCGCCAGGCGTTTTCCAAGGCATTTGACCGGGAGGAACTGGTGAGCGCCCTGCTGGCCGGCCACGGAGACGCGTCCAGCCTGCCTGTCTCCCCGCTGCACCAGGACTATGACCCCCAGGCGGCCGCCTTGCTGGACTATGACGCCCCGGGCGGGAGGGAACTGCTCCTTTCCTCCGGATATACCCAGGGGGAGGACGGGCTGCTCTACCGGGGCAGCGCGCCTTTGAGCGTCACCATTGTAGTGAACAACGACAGTGCGCCCAAGCAGGCGGCGGCGGATTTCCTAGCACAGTGCCTTGGTGAGCTGGGGGTGTCGGCCACGGTGAATAAGCTACCCTGGGAGGAGTATCTCAGGGCCCTGTCCTCCGGCCAGTTTGACCTGTACATCGGGGAAGTGCGCATGACCGGGGACTTTGACCCTACCGCCCTGCTGACGGGGGCGCTGAACTACGGGGGCTATGCCAGCCAGACCATGCCCGGGCTGTTGGCCGCCTGGCGGGCAGCTGGGGATGAGGCGAGAACTCAGGCAGCTTCCCAGCTTTGGCAGGTCTTTGCCCAGGACGCGCCCATAGCTGCGTTGTGCTTCAAGCGGGGCTCCATGCTCATCCGGTGGGGGATGGTGACCAACGTGCAGCCCACCCAGGCCGACCCCTACTGGAACATGGAACAGTGGCAGATGGCGCAATAGGAACGGTAGTAAGCCCACACAGCGGGCGTGAGAATAGGACAAACCCGGCGCGGGAGCGGTCCGGGCGAGATAAGGGAGAGAACAGGGAATGAGCCAAGTATTTCGATGCTATGTGGAGAAGCGGCCCGGGTTTGACGTGGAGGCGGCCAAGACCCTGCGGGAGCTGCGGGATCAGCTGGGCATTGCCGGCCTGACCGGCCTGCGGCTGTTCAACCGCTACGATGTGGAGGGGGTGGACGAGGCGGT
This sequence comes from Candidatus Enterenecus stercoripullorum, assembly GCA_018716015.1. Classification (GTDB taxonomy): domain Bacteria; phylum Bacillota; class Clostridia; order Oscillospirales; family Oscillospiraceae; genus Enterenecus; species Enterenecus stercoripullorum. The sequence continues at coordinate 13,706 of DVKM01000075.1, forward strand.
CTATCAGGCAGCCAAGCCCACGGTGTTCTCCGAGCCCCAGTGCGACCACATCTATGATGAGCGGCTGCCCCAGCTGCCGGAGGGGACCACCCTGCTGGCAGTGGAGGCGCTGCCCGGCCAGTATGACCAGCGGGCCGACTCCTGCGCCCAGTGCATGATGCTGCTGGCCGGCGTGGCCAAGCCTGCGGTGGCCAACGCCCGGGTGTACGCCATGACCGGTAGCCTGAGTCAGGGGGACCTGGATAGGATCCGGGGCTATCTCATCAACCCCGTGGAGTGCCGCCAGGCCTCCATGGAGAAACCCCATACCCTGGCCCGGGGCTATGACACCCCTGACCATGTGGCGGTGCTCGCCGGGTTTACTGCCCTGGATGAGACGGGGCTGGAGAAGATGCTGGGCGACTACGGCCTGGCCATGGACTTGGCAGACCTGAAATTCCTTCAGAGCTATTTCCGGGACGAGGAGGGCCGGGATCCCACCATTACCGAGGTGCGTGTGGTGGACACCTACTGGTCCGACCACTGCCGGCACACCACCTTCTCCACCCACATCAATTCCGTAGAGATCATGGACCAGAAGGTGGCCGAGTCCTACCGCCGCTATCTGGATGCCCGGGTGGAGGTGTACGGCAAGGAAAAGGCCAGCGTCCGGCCCCAGACCCTGATGGACATCGCAACCATCGGCGCCAAGACCCTGAAGAAACGGGGGCTTTTAAAAAATCTGGACGAGAGCGAGGAGATCAACGCCTGCTCCATCCGGGTCAAGGCGGTGGTGGACGGTCAGGAGGAGGACTGGCTGCTCTTGTTCAAAAACGAGACCCACAACCACCCCACGGAGATCGAGCCCTTCGGCGGAGCGGCCACCTGCATCGGCGGCTGCATCCGGGACCCCCTGTCCGGCCGGGCCTATGTCTATCAGGCCATGCGCCTGACGGGCTGCGGCGACCCCCGGGCGCCCATGGGCCAGACCTTAGAGGGCAAGCTGCCCCAGCGCAAGCTGGCCCAGACCGCGGCGGCGGGCTATTCCTCCTACGGCAACCAGATCGGCCTTGCCACCGGCTTGGTGGACGAGGTATACCATGAGGGGTACGTCGCCAAGCATCTGGAGGTGGGTGCCGTGGTGGGCGCCGCGCCAGAGGCCAATGTGGTCCGGGAGCGCCCTGTGCCGGGGGACGTGGTCATCCTGCTGGGCGGGCGCACCGGGCGGGATGGCATCGGCGGGGCCACCGGGTCCTCCAAGAGCCACAACCAAGCCTCCCTGACCACCATGGCCAGCGAGGTGCAGAAGGGCAACGCCCCCGAGGAGCGCAAGATCCAGCGGCTGTTCCGCGACCCGGCGGTGACCCGGCTTATTAAGCGGTGCAACGACTTCGGCGCCGGCGGGGTGAGCGTGGCCATCGGCGAGCTGGCCGACGGGCTGTCCATCGACCTGGACGCGGTGCGCAAGAAATACGACGGGCTGGACGGCACGGAGCTGGCCATCTCCGAATCTCAGGAGCGCATGGCCGTGGTGGTGGCCGCCCAGGACGAGGCGGTGTTCCTCGCCGCCGCCCAGAGGGAGAACCTGGAGGCCTACCGGGTGGCGGTAGTTACCGAGAATCCCCGGATGGTCATGACCTGGAAGGGGCAGACCATCGCCGACCTGTCCCGGGCCTTTTTGAATACCAATGGCGCGGTGAAACGCGCCAGCGTGTTTGTGCCCGCCCGGAAGAGCGGCGTCCCCGCTCCCTTTGCCGATCTGCGGTCAGTGGCGGGCAGCTTGAAATGCGGCTCCCGCCGGGGGCTTGCCGAGCGGTTTGACGGCTCCGTCGGCGCGGCCTCGGTGCTCATGCCCTACGGCGGCGCCACCCAGCGCACCCCCACCCAGGTGATGGCGGCCACTCTGCCGGTGGAGCCAGGCAAGGTGACCGAGACCTGTTCGGTGATGAGCTGGGGCTTTGACCCCGACTGGATGTCTGCCGACCCCTACGGCGGGGCGGGGGCGTCGGTGGTGCTGTCCATGGCCAAGCTGGTGGCCGCCGGCTGCGACCCCCAGGCGGCCTACCTCACCTTCCAGGAATACTTTGAAAAGCTGCGGGAGGAGCCCGAGCGCTGGGGAAAGCCCTTCCAGGCGCTGCTGGGTGCTTTGGACGCCCAGCTGGGGCTGGGGGCTGCGGCCATCGGCGGCAAGGACTCCATGTCCGGGTCCTTCCTGGATCTGGACGTGCCCCCCACCCTGATCTCCTTCGCGGTGGCCCCCGCCCTGGCCAGCCAGGTGCTCTCCCCGGAGTTCAAGGCTCCGGACCACCCGGTATACCTGTTCCCCGTGAGGAGAACGGACGACTACGAGGGTATGAAAAAAGCCTGGGCCTGCCTGCACAATCTGGCCCAGGCGGGCAAGGTGGCCGCGGCCTGGGCGGTGGAGGCCGGCGGTGTGGCCGAGGGCGCGATGAAGATGGCCTTGGGCAACCACATCGGCTTCCTGGCCGATGCCGGAGTGCAGGCCCCCTGGTACGGCCACATGCCCGGCGCCATTATGGCGGAGCTGACCCAAGAGGTCTATGACTGTGCTGCGGTGCGCATCGGCATGACCACGAAGGAGCCGGTGGTGGCCATCGGCGAGGACAGCGCCGGCGTGGACGAGCTGCGCAGCCTGTGGGAAGGGGTGCTGGAGGAGGTCTACGCCACCGACCTGGGCACCCAGCCCACCCCGGTGGAGCCCATCTCCTATGACCGGCGCTCCCCCGCGGTGTTTTGCGGCGAGATCGCCCGGCCCCGGGCGGTGATCCCCGTGTTCCCCGGCACCAACTGCGAGTACGACACCGCCTCCTCCTGCCGCAAGGCGGGTATTGAGCCGGAGATTTTGGTCATCCGCAACCTGAGCCCCAAAGATCTGGAGGAGTCTGCCGACGCACTGGACGCCGCCATCAGCCGCAGCCAGATGATCGTGCTGCCCGGCGGGTTCTCCGGCGGGGACGAACCGGACGGATCGGCCAAGTTTATCGTGTCCTTTTTCCGCAACCCCAAGCTCATGGACGGGGTACATGACCTGCTGAAAAACCGGGATGGCCTGATGTTGGGCATCTGCAACGGCTTCCAGGCCCTGGTGAAGCTGGGGCTGGTGCCCTATGGGGAGATCCGCCCCGCCACTCCGGACAGCCCTACCCTGACCTTCAACCTCATCGGACGCCATCAGAGCCGGTATGTCACCACCCGGGTGGCCTCGGTGCGCTCCCCCTGGATGCTGCTTAGCCATGTGGGCGATGTGCACGCCATTGTCATCTCCCACGGGGAGGGCCGGTTTGTGGCCCCCCAGGCCGTGGTGGATGGGCTCATCGCCAGCGGCCAGGTGGCTACCCAGTATGTAAACCCGGCCACCGGCCTACCGGACATGGGCATCGACTGCAATCCCAACGGGTCCGTGTTCTGCATCGAGGGGATCTTCTCCCCCGACGGCCGGGTGTTCGGCAAGATGGGCCACACCGAGCGCAGCGGAGTGTACATCGCCAAAAATATTCCCGGAGACAAGCTCCAGCCCCTCTTTGAGTCGGGTGCGCTGTACTTCCGGTAAAACCACAAAATGCAGCCCCAGCCGGTTCGAACCGGCTGGGGCTGTTTGCTGCACTGAAATTTTACTTCGCCGCCCGCACCAGGGCGTCCAGCACCTCCAACTGCTTGGGCATGAGCAGTTTGCGCTTGGGATAGCGGGCGGTGTAGCCCAGCAGGATCCGGGCCGCGTCCCCTGGGGCCAGCGCGTCCAGCAGGGGCAGGGCATAGTACTCCGCCGCCTGGAACATCAGCTGGGAGTTGTGGTCAAAACCCTTTGCGTTCAGCAGCATGAACTCCGCCGCTTCGGCCGCCAAAGCGGCGTCCGCTCCATCCAGTTGGGCCACGCAGGCCTCCAGCCGCTGGAGAAAGCGCTTGGCGATCACCCGCTCCCCGGCGGGGGGGCCGGTGAGGAATCGGGAGATCCCCTGAAAGGCGCCCCCCTCCCGGAGCATCAGGCGGCGGTCGTCCAGATATTCCTCATAGCATTGCCGCAGGGATTGCAGCCCATTGGACAGCTCCATACTCAGGACTCCTTCTTTTCCTTGCGCCGCTGGATCATCTTCCGAAAGCCGCCGGCACCGAAGGAGAAGATCCGGTTGACCCGGCTGATGGTGGCCGAGCTGGCCCCGGTTTTCTCCAGAATATCCGTATAGACCATCCCCTCGTCCAGCAGGATGGCCACGTCGTAGCGCTGTTCCAGGGCCCGCAGCTCCCCCACGGTGCACAGATCGTCAAAAAAGGCGCAGCACTCGTCCAGATCCTTCAGCTCCAGAATGCTCTCGTAAAGGGCCATGCTGCGCTGTTTGTTCGATACCTTCGGCATGATATCCTCCTTTTGCAACGGCTGGCGGATTAGCCCGGGGAGACAGCCGGATGGCCCGCCGCCGTATGCCCGTGTAAAACCTGTCGCCTACATTCTAACAGATTGAAGCGGCAAAGTAAACCGCTTTTTGCTTCTCAAGTTGGGGGGGATGTGGTATACTAATGAGTACGGAAATCGAGGCGGAGGAGATCGGCCGATCTGCCGCCAGAAAGGAGGCGCGTCGAAATTGGACCAGTTTGCCACCGTGATCCGGCCGGAGATTCCGGCGGGCCGCCGGGTGATCGCCGTCAGCGACATTCACGGGAACCTGCCCTTTCTGAAGGGCGTGCTGGAAAAGGCGAAGTTTTCCCCGGCGGATGTGCTGGTGCTGGTGGGTGACCTGTTTGAAAAGGGGAAGAACAGCCTGGCAACCCTGCGCTATCTTTTGGAGCTGCAGCAGACCCACACCGTATATCCCCTGTGCGGGAACTGCGACCATATCGACCGGATCTTTCTGGAAAACCGCCCTGGGGTGGACCAGCGGCTGTGGCCGGTCTTTCGCTATTGGGGTGCGCGCTCCCTGATTTTGCAGCTGGCCGTTGAGCTGGGCATGAAGGCGGAGGGGCCGGAGGATTTGCCGGCCATCCGCCAGGCTGTGCGGGAGCGCTTTCCCCGGGAAACCCGGTTTTTGCTGACGCTGCCCCATATTCTGGAGGCGGGCAACTATATCTTTGTCCACGGCGGGATTCCCCGGGAGGACCGGCTGGAGGAGTTAGAGGCCTATCCCTGCATGAAAAACGACGATTTTCTGGGGCAGGGCCTGTCCTTTCATAAGTGGGTGGTGGTGGGCCACTGGCCTGTGACCCTGTATAACCCCCGTATTCCCACTGCCAGGCCCTTGATCTGCCGGGAGCGGCACATCGTATCCATTGACGGGGGCTGCGTGCTCAAGCTGGACGGGCAGCTCAACGCCTTGATGATTCCGGACGTCCATGGGGATGATATGGATTATGTGGCCTATGACGGCCTGCCGGTGGTGGTGGCCGACCAGGAGCAGCAGGCCAGCGCCAATTCCATCAATATCCGCTGGAGCGACAGCGCCATTGAGGTGCTCCGGGAGGAGGGGGACTGCTGCTGGTGCCGGCATCTGTCCACCGGGCGGGAGCTGTGGATCTTGAAGGAGTACATCTATCCCAGGAGGTCTGACGGAAAGCTGCACTGCGAGGACACCACCGACTATCTGCTGCCAGTGTCCCCGGGGGACCGGCTGGCCCTGGTGCGGCGCAGCAGCCGGGGGTATATGGTGAAGAAGCACGGCGCCACCGGCTGGTACCGGGGTCGCCTGCGGGAGTGAAGCGCCAAGGAAAGGAACAGGAGACGGACATGAACAACCGCTATGACGTCATGATTTTGGGGACCGGGGAGGCCGGTATTTTCGCCGCCTATGAGCTGGCCCGGAAGTGCCCCGGTACGAAGGTGCTGGTGGTGGAGCAGGGCGAAGATATCTACCACCGCAGCTGCCCCATTGTAGCCGGCAAGGTGAAAAGCTGCATCCAGTGCAAGGTATGCGGCACCATGTGCGGCTTTGGGGGCGCGGGGGCTTTTTCCGATGGGAAATTCAACTTCACCACCGCCTTTGGCGGCTGGCTCACCGATTTTCTGGAGCCTGCCGAGGTGATGGAACTCATCGACTACGTGGACGCCATCAACGTGGAACATGGGGCCACCACCCAGGTGTACTCCACCTCCACCTCCCAGGCCAAGACCCTGGAGCGGCAGGCTTTGCAGTACGATCTGCACCTGCTCCAGGCCCGGTGTAAGCACCTGGGCACCGAGAACAACCTGCGTATCCTCACCAACATCTATGAGCACATCCGGGATAAGCACACCTTCCTGTTCCACACCCCGGTGCGGGAGATCGAAGTGGACCCGGCGGGGGGCTATGTGCTGGTGACGGAACAGGGGGAGCGGTATGCCGCCCCCTATCTCATCGCGGGCCCGGGGCGCAGCGGGGCGGAGTGGTTTTCAAACCAGTGCAAGAAACTGGGGCTGGAGCTGATCAACAACCAGGTGGACATCGGCGTGCGGGTGGAGCTGCCAGCCACCATTTTCGAGCACATCACCGACGCGGTGTACGAGTCCAAGCTGGTCTACCGCACCAAGCAGTACGGGGACCAGGTGCGCACCTTCTGCATGAACCCCTACGGCCATGTGGTGGCGGAGAATGTGGAGGGTATCAACACCGTCAACGGCCACTCCTACTCCGATCCCAAGCTCCAAAGTGAGAACACCAACTTCGCCCTGCTGGTGTCCAACCGCTTCACCCAGCCCTTTAACGAGCCCTACCGCTACGGCAAGCACATCGCTTCCCTGAGCAACATGCTGGCGGGCGGGGTGCTGGTGCAGCGCTTCGGGGATTTGATCTCCGGCATCCGCACCAACGACCACCGGCTGAGCAAGTCCTTCACACGGCCCACCCTCACCGCAGCGGTGCCCGGCGACCTGTCCCTGGCCTTGCCCAAGCGGCAGCTGGATGATATCATCGAGATGATATACGCCCTGGATAAGCTGGCCCCCGGCACGGCCAATTATGATACCCTGCTGTACGGCGCGGAGGTGAAGTTCTATTCCGCCCGCATCAGCCTGTCCAACGAGCTGGAGACTGCCCTGCCCGGCTTTTTCGCCGTAGGCGACGGCGCGGGGGTCACCCGCGGCCTGGCCCAGGCAGGGGCGTCGGGGATCAAGGCGGCCCGGGTGGTGGTCCAACGGCTGAATCAGGAATAAGACTTTCCCGGTCCAGGCCGCAGAGGAAATATGGGGTCCCCACAAAAGGGAAACTTTTGTGGGGAAAGGAGACGCAGCGGAACGACTGAGCTTTCGCTGTCAGGGGGAAGCGAGGGTTGTGGAACTTGCGGCGACACGGCCCAGGCTGCCCCCCTTCCGAAGCTGCTTCGGAAGGGGGGCTTTCCAATACAGGGCTATATAGTGAACGGATAATTTTTTTGTCAGTGCTTTTATCCCCAAAAGGTTCTGAAAAGGGGGAAAGATACAATAGGGCAAAATTCCCGCACACAGGTTGGATCAGTGGATTTCAACAACTTCCACAGAGTTTTCCACATGGCCGCGGACTCAGAGAACGGATAGAACCGGTAGACATAAAGAATGTCAAGAGTTATTTTATAGGCAATACTCTGAAAAAAGGAACCGGCAGCCCCTTCCTGCGGGCTGCCGGTTTTGGAGCATACCAACGGAATAATCAGTCGGCCATAAGGGCTTTCATTTCGTCCAGTAGGGAGCCGAACAGGTCCAGGGCGTCCTGTATGGGCTTGGGGCTGGACATGTCCACTCCGGCCCCCTTGAGCAGGTCTACCGGATCCTGGGAACAGCCTCCAGACAGGAAGCCCAGGTAGTCCTTCACCGCGCGCTCGCCTTCTTTCAGGATGCGGCGGGACAGGGCGATGGCGGCGGAATAGCCGGTGGCGTACTGGTAGACGTAGTAATTGTAGTAGAAGTGGGGGATGCGGGCCCACTCCAGGGCGATCTCGTCGTCGGACACCATATCAGGGCCGTAGTATTTCTCGTTGAGGGCCTTGTACTCCTTGGACAGCAGGTCGGCGGTGAGAGTCTCCCCCTGGGCGTTGAGCTGGCCCATGCGCAGCTCGAACTCAGCGAACATGGTCTGGCGGTAGAGGGTGCCCTTGAACTGCTCCAGGAAGTGATTGATCAGCCAGGCACGCTCCTTTTTGTCGGCGGTCCGGCCCAGCAGGTATTCCATAAGCAGGGCTTCGTTGCAGGTGGAGGCCACCTCAGCCACAAAGATCACATAGTCCCGGTAGGGGGCGGGCTGATTCCGGTTGGACAGGTAGGAGTGGACGGCGTGGCCCATCTCGTGGGCCAGGGTAAACATGCTGTCCAGGTTGTCCTGGTGGTTGAGCAGGACATAGGGATGGCACAGGGCTCCGGCGGAGTATGCCCCGGAGCGCTTGCCCACATTTTCCCGCACGTCGATCCAGCGGTGGTCAAAGCCCTCCTTGATGATGGCCCGGTAGTCCTCGCCCAAGGGCGCCAGGGCCTCATACACGGTCTGCTTGGCCTGGGGGAAGGAGATGACCTTGTCCGCGCCGGACACCATGGGGGCGTAGATGTCGTACATGTGCAGCTGGTCCACCCCCAGCAGCTTCTTACGCAGGCGCACATAGCGGTGGAGCTTGTCCAGGTTGGCGTTTACCGTGTCAATGAGGTTGTGGTACACCTGGGGAGGCACCCGGGTGCCCGCCACCGCGGCGGCCAGAGGGCTTTCGTAATTCCGGGCGGTGGCATAGAACTGCAGCTGCTTGACCTGGGCGGAGAGCACTGCGGCAGCGGTGTTGCGCACGGAACCATAGGTCTTGTAGTAGGTCTGGAAGGCGTTTTCCCGCAGGGCGCGGTCCTCGCTCATCTGAGTTGGGACGAAGGAGCCGGCCGACAGGGGGACGGCGTTGCCCTGTCCGTCCACGGCGTCGGGGAAGGTCAGGTCGGCGTTGGTGAGCTTGCCGTAAATATCCTGGGGAGCCTGGGCCATCTCGCCGGTGGCGGCCAGTAGCTTCTCCTCTGCGTCGGACAGCACATGGGCCCGCCGGTCCTGAAGGACCTGGAAGGTGCGGCGGTACAGCTCCAGGCCGGGCTCCTGGGCATAGAACTGCTCCAGGGACTCCGGAGCAATGCGGATCAACTCCGGGGTGGCGAAGGCGGAAGCGCTGTTCATCTCCACCAGAGCGCTCATCAGCTTGCCCTGCATGGCTTGGTACTCAGGCACCCGGGTATCCTGGTCGCCCTTGCGGAAAGCGTAGTTGGCCAGGTTGTTGACATGGGTGTCCACCTCCTGGTTCAAATCCATAAACTCCAAAAGGGTCTTGGCGCTCTCAGCCAGGCGGCCGGCGTAGCCGGGAATGCGGGCGGCCAGGGCGCGGGTCTCGTCCAGATCCTTCTGCCAGGCCTGGTCGTTGGGATAGAGGTCGGTGAGGTCCCAGGTCTCTTCCACAGGGACCTCACTGCGTTCGGGAATTTTTTTGATCTCAGCCATTGTCTTGCCTCCAAAAATCAGAATGATGGGCACAGTCTCATCGCCCGTAATCATAGCACAGTGGAAGGAATTGTACAAGACCCAGAAACCCGGGGACACGGGGCGGCAATAAGATGCTGTTGCCAAATTGTCACCCTTTTGTTGTTGTCTTTTGCTCTTGCCTGTGATACCCTGGAAAAAATTCCTGGTGGGCGCAAGCCCGGCCGGAACGGAAAACCCGAGGAGGTGTCACGATGAAATTAGCCGAAGCATTGCAGGAGCGCTCGGACCTCAACCGCCAGATTGAGCAGTTGAAGTTCCGCTTGGTCAACAATGCTGTGGTCCAGGAGGGGGAGGCCCCCGCCGAGGACCCGGTTCAGCTGCTGGAGCAGATAAACCACAGCATAGCCCGGCTGGAGGAGCTGATGGCCGCCATCAACCTGGCCAACTGCCGCACGGTGGTGGATGGCATGACCTTGACCCAGCTCATTGCCCGAAAGGACTGCCTGCGCCTGAAGGTGGAGGCCTACCGGGATTTGGCGGAGGCGGCCAGCCAGACCGCCCACCGGGCCACCCGCTCGGAGATCCGCATCCTCAGTGCCGTGGACGTCAAGGCTGTCCAGGGGGAGGCGGATTCCATGGCCAAGGAGCTGCGTTTGCTGGACAATCAGCTCCAGCAGACCAACTGGATGACAGAACTGTAACCGGCGGCGGCTGGTAGCCGGCGGTGCGAATGTGATCTCAGCGGCTGAGAATGAGTCCGCAGGTGGCATGCGTCCAAGGGCAGGCGCCGGGTTCGAATCCCGATGGAATCGTAATGCCCCGACCGCGCACGACCGTATTGTGACCGTTACATTGTATCACCCAGCATTGGCCGCCGGCGAGGGCGGGCACGGGGGCCCGCCGCCCGGAAAAGGCAGCGACAGAGCGTCTGGTTTCTACACCAGACGCTCTGTTTTGTCTAGCTATTTCACCCGGAAGGTTCGGGGGGCCCGGAGGTAGACCAGGGCGAGGATGACGGCGGAGTACACCACCGTCACCGCCAGCACCAGCAGGGTGAACCAGGAAGGGGTGCTGCGGATCTGGATGCAGGCGTAGCACACCGCATACACCGAGAAGTTGATGGCGGAGAAAAAGGGATTTTTCACCTGCAGGTCCGAGGTGTAGGGCTGGAACAGGTAGTACATGCCCAGGCAGTGGACGGAGAAAAACACCCCCAGGCACAAAATGGCGGCCAGGAAGATCAGGTACTCATCCAGGGGCGGGCGCCCTCCGGCACATAGGGTGAGCACCGTGAACATGACGCACACCGCCCCGGACACCGCCAGATTGACCCCGCACAGCCGCTGGAACCGGAGCAGGAAGTTCTTCAATATCACATCCCCCTGGCGGTACCAGGGGTACTTCAGCATGGCCAGGTCGCAGTTGTAGAACATGGCCTTACAGATGCGGGTGCCCACGGTGTTGTCCATGAAGTACAGGAAGAACACGCAGTAGGGCAGGGACAGGGGGACCAGGTCGAACATCTCCGCCGTCTCCCTGCCCCGGAATAGGAGCAAGGCCACGGCCCCCACCACTGTCACCCCGGCGAGAATGGCCAGCACGATTTTCACCGGCTTGTAGAGCATCCGGCGGTGGCGGCGGAAGAACAGGGCCTGGAGATAGGGCCAGCCGGTGAGCCGGGATTCCCCCTCCGCCGTCAGGTCGCTATCCTTGAGCTGCACATCACTGAATTGGGAGCCGGAGGCCTTTTTCTTGGCCAGCTCAGGAGAGACAGACTCCGCCTTGCAGGTGTCCAGCACCAGGCGGTAGTAGCTGGGGAAGCGGACCATGTAGACCGCCCCCAGTGCACCCAGCACAGCCAGCACGGCCACAACCGCCGGGTGGAGCAGCGCGTCCTGGGGGCGGGCCTGGGGCCAAACCAGCAGACAGACGGAGGCTCCCACTATGCCCAACACTACCAGCAGAATGATGTACCACACCTTGCTGCCGATGCTCACCCCGGTGCGGCTGTAGAGGGCCAGGTGGATGGCCTCGGCGGCCAGGCGGACAAAGGCCAGCTCCAGGCCGATGACCAGCCCTGCCCAGGCCCCCGCTCCCAGCAGGGTAGTGACGATCATGAGCAGGGGGGTGAAGCCGGCCAGCTCAGCCAGATGGTGGCCCAGGCCGGTGATCATCTGATAGCGCTTGGCGCTCATGCCCATCATGCGCACGCAGACATATTTTAGCTGGGAGGGGGCCACCGCGTGGGGCTGGAGCATGGTGCCGATCAGAAAGCTGAACCATAGGAAAATCCAGCAGAAGGGGCCAAGGTTGGCCGGGGCCAGAGCATCCTGGGGGCCGTCCAGAGCCAGGGAGGCGGAGAAGAGCAGCAGCGCCGCCAGATACAGCACCTTGCCCACCACGGCCTTTAAGGCCCACCACAGGCTCTGAAAGACGAACAGGGCGAACTTGCCCTCTTCGGCGGAGTAGAGATGGTCGGTGAGCAGCCGGCGGATCAGGGGCAGGCGGCCGATCCAGTAGATGAGCTTGTTGCCCCGGATGGCCCCATTGATGCGAAAGATGGTCCAGGCGTTACCCATGTTCCTCCCCCTCGTCCTTGAGAATGTCCACAATACGCTGCTCAAACTCAGGAGTGTGGATGAGAGCCGGGTCCACCGCTTCCAGAAGGCCGTGGTTGAGCACCACGATCTCGTCGCATAGGTCGGTGGCCAGCTGTAGGATGTGGGTGGAGAAGATGAGAATGTGCTCGTCCCTCATCTCCCGCAGCAGGTTCTTCATCTCCAGGGCGGCCACCACGTCAAAGGAGGTCAGGGGCTCGTCCAGCAAAATCACCGGCGGGCGGCCGATGAGGAAGCACAGCATCTGCACCTTATTCTTCATGCCGTGGGAGTAGCCCCGCATGAGCCGGTGGCGGTCGTCCGGGTCGATGCCCACCAGGGCCAGCCAGTCGTCGGGGGTGCGGCCCGTCTGGCCCGGATCCCCGGTGATCTCCAGGAAGAACTTGACAAATTCATAGCCGGTGAGAAATTCCGGCACCACCGGGGTGGACAGCACGTAGCCGATATCCCCCTGCCCCAGGGGCCGGGGCGAAGCGCCATTCAACGCCAGCTCCACCTTGCCGCTGTCCGGGGGATACTCGGCGGACAAGCAGTTAAAGAGGGTGGTCTTGCCCGCCCCATTGCGGCCTAACAGGCCGTAGATGCCCTCCCTGGGGAAGGTGTAGCTGGCCCCTTTGAGCACCTGCTTGGTGCCAAAGTTCTTTACCAGCTCCTGTATGATCAGTTCCATAGCCCTCTCCTCCAAACCGGGAAATTTCCGGAAGTTTCTTGTCTCTCAGATTAGCGGACCTGCCCCGCGCTGTCAATAGTTCAGAGCATAAGATTGTTTTAAGATTGACTGGACATGAATGTCCAAAACTCACCGCTGGAACATGATTTTCTCACTGCCAAACATCCGGGTCAGGCCCCATACGCCAATGGCGGTATACACCAGGTTGGAAACCACAGCGACCAGCAGGAAGGTCCAGTTCAGCTCCAGGGCGAAGATGCCCACCATGGCCTGCACGCTGTTGTAGAAGGGGATGAAATAGGCCCACAGATTGGCGCTTGCCCCGCCGCCGAACATGGCGGTGACTCCCACCACCATGGCCAGGATCATCAAGGGGGTGACGTAGGTCTGGGCCTCCTTGATGGTCTTGGCAAAGGCGGAGATCAGGGAGATACAGGCCACCAGGAACAGCACTGTGGACAGGATGATGAGGCACAGGGCCAGGTAGTGGACGGGGGTGTAGGCGGCCCCCACATTGCCCTCCAGCTGCATGAGGGCGGGCATGGACAACAGAGTGCCGATGGTGCTGGACAGCCCCGAGAGCAGGGCGATGATGGACAGGGCGAAAATCTTGCCCAAAGCCAGGTCGCTGCGCTTCAGCGGGGTGATGAGCAAGGTGGCGATGGTGCCCCGCTCCTTCTCCCCGGCGATGGACTCCGGGGCGGTGGCCATGCACCCGGAAAAGAGAAAGAGCATCAGCAGCATGGGCATCATGGAGGACAGGAAGGTGCCGGCGGTGTCCGCGTCGGTGGCCAGGTCATAGACCTGACTTCCCGGGTTGACGTCAAACTTGTTGGACAGGGAGGACTCGTAGCTGTCCAGCAGGGTGTACATCATCTCGTAGGCGGCGGAGGAGTCCACGCTGGCGGAGTTGTAGTACAGCTCCACCGCCGGGGCCGGAGCGCCGGAGGACACGTCGTAGGCAGACACCTGAGCGTCGAAATCTGAGGGGAATACCGCCAGAAGGTCCAGCTCCTGATCCGCAATCAGGGTTTTGGCCTGGTCCACATCGGCGGCAGACTGGATTTCCAGTCCTGCCTGCCCGGCCAGAGTGGACAGGGAATCGGGCAGCGCCACTGCCTGAACCACGGGGACAAAATCTTCGTCCACAGAGAACTGGCTGGACAAAGCCGAGCCCATGAAGGTGTACACCGCGAAGATCAGCACGCCGGGCAGCAGGATGGTGCCCAGGGCGGTACGCTTGTCTCCGAAGAAGCGGGCCAGCTCCTTGCGGAAAATGGTGAACATTCCGTTTTTCATGCTTCGCTTCCCATCCTTTCCACATAGAGCTCAAAGAACCGGTCCTCCAGGCTCTTGCCCTGGCATACCTCATCCAGGGCACCGCACAGGGCCATGGAGCCGTCAATGATAATCCCCACCCGGTCGCACAGCTTTTCCACCAGGGAGAAGATGTGGGTGGAAACCACCACTGTCTTGCCCAGCTGGCGCAGCTCCTGGAGAAAGTCGGTGACAACCTTGGCGGTGATGACGTCCAGACCGTTGGTGGGTTCGTCAAAAATGATGATGTCTGGGTCGTGGACGATAGAGATGACCAGGGACACCTTCTGCTTCATGCCGGTGGACAGGTCAGCCACCTTCACCTCGGCAAACTGGTCGATGCCGAAGCGGGAGAACAGGGCCTGCTTCCGGGAGTTGCGCACCTCGTCTGGGACCTGGTGCAGGTCGGAGAAGAAGTCGTACAGGTAGTTGGGGGTGAAGAAGTCCTCCAACTTCAACTCGCTGGTGAGAAAGCCGATGCGGGAGCGCACCTGCTCCGGCTGGGAGACGATGCTGGCCCCGTCCACCAGGGCGTCCCCGGCGTCGGGCTTGATGAGGGTGGCCAGCAGGCGCAGAGCGGTGGTCTTTCCCGCCCCGTTGGGACCCAGCAGGCCGAAGATCTCCCCCCGGCGGGCGGTGAAGGACAGGCTGTCTACCGCCACCTTCACCTTCTGCTTGGTTTTCTCGATTTTCTGCTGTTTGGAGGACAGCCGGAAAGTCTTGCGCAGACCCTGGACGTCCAGAATGAGGTCAGACATTTGTATCAGGCTCCTTTTCAGAGGATGGGCGGAAGAGCGGAATCAAACCCTTCCAGGTGAGCAGGCAGGCCGCGATGCCCACCAAAAGCAGGACGGCAAGCACCAGCAGGCCGTTGGCCTGGGCCAGTTGGGGCAGGGAGAGGATCTGGCCGATGGTGTTGAACACAATGTGGGTGAGGATGCTGGGCAGAATGGAGCCGGCACGCCAGGCCATGACACCCAGCACCAGCCCCAGCACAAAGGCATAGCCCATCCACACCGGCTGGCCGTGGCACAAAGCGAACATCAGGGCGGAGAGCAGCACCGCCGGCCAGCCGGGCAGGGCCCGGGCCAGCCGGGACTGGATCAGTCCCCGGAAGACTACTTCCTCTGTGACGGGGGCGGCCAGGGCCACAGACAGGAAGGGGAGCAGCCCGGTATTGTTCAGAGCGACGGAGGCCTGGGCGTAGTCGGCCATCCAGGCCGCGGGCAGGAAGGCCAGGGCCAGGGTCACTGCCGCATAGAGCAAAGGGGCGGCCGAGGTGGCTCCCATCGCTTCCAGGACGGGGACGGGGCGAAGCTGAACCTGCTGGAAAACGTGCTTTCTGCGGGCCAGGAAAAAGACGGCCAGAAAGGCCAGGGTGAGCAGGTTGGAGATCAGAGTCATTGGGAGGGCATAGGACGTGAGCAGCTCCGCCATCTGGAGCAGATCCACTGTCCCGGTTTCCAGCACCACGGAGAGAGCGGCGCTGATGGAAAAGCAGAGGGCCACCAGGGTCTGGCTGCCCAGGAACAGGGCCAGGTATGCGATGGCCTTGCCCAAGGCGGTCAGGATCTGAACCGCACGGTTGGAATTTGTTTCGTTCATGTCAGAACACTTCCTTCTTATAATATATAGGATCTGGTGGCGGATAGCTTGATGGACCAATAACTGTAGGCACACTGTCCCACGCCCCAGATGAGGCACACTGCCAGGATGGGCAGGAACCCGGTGCTGAAGAACAGGGCGGACAGGGTAAATATCAGCCACAGGGCCAGACAGGCCGTGGAGTTGGCGCAGTAGGCCTTATAGGCGCACTGGCCGATGAGGAGCTTCTCCGCCTCATCGCAGCTTTCAAACCACTTCTGCCGGAAGCGTATGTCGTAGATGGAACCCTTTTTCTCCGGCGCCATGCGCTTGGCCAGGTCCACCACCCGCTGCTGAATCAGCAGGGTCTCCGCCAAGACGGCGAGGAAGGAGAGCAGGACGACCAGAAACTGCGAAAGATAGCGGTCATCCTGTATGATGGGCCCCGCATAGGCCGCCCCCATGAGAAAGAGGGCTAGCAGGTTAAAGATGCCCCCCAGCCACAGGACAATGGACAACGTGCCGTCCATCTGATTGAAAACCTCTTCATCCTCCCCATCCCAGGCTGCAAACCGCTTTTTGGCGCGGCGGTACAGGGGAACGGACAGGATAGGCTGGAGTGCCGCGCAGGCCAGCAGTATCCAGGGGGCGATGTACAGGGAGAAAAATTCCCCCGTCTGCTTCAGCGCCCCGGCCAGCCTGTCCAGGCCGAAGGCCGCGGCGCAGTAGCCGAAGGCGCCCCCCACCAGGGCAGCGCAGAACATGATGAGCAAAAATTTGGGCAGAGCGTTTCGGTTGGCCTGCCGGATCGCGTCGTCAGCTTTCTTCATGGGAATGGTCCTCCTCCAGGATAAAGATGTCCTCCACCCGGGCGCGGCAGATTTTGGCCAGCTTGAGGGCCAACGTGACCGACGGGGAGTAGTCCCCCCGCTCGATGAGGCTGATGGTCTGGCGGGATACTCCCGCCAGGTGGCCCAGCTCCTGCTGGTTCACGTTCAGTGCCGCCCGGTATTCCTTCAATCGGTTTTTCAGCGGCATATCAGCACCCCTTTCCGGTCACTTGCTCTTTTGAGAGACGCGCGCCCTGCCCAGCAGGCACAGCGCGGCGGAGAGGATAACGAACAGCGTGAGCGCCATGAGCATACCTCCTTTGATCTGACGGCTTTCCTTGTCATTTTGACAATTATCATTGTCAAAATGAAATATATCATTGTCACGCTGCGCTGTCAAGTAAAAATTCAAAAACATGGGAGCAGGGCTGAAAAAGTAGAAAATAAAGAAATTTGACGAAAAGGGTTGTCAAAAAGGGCGATATTATGTAAAATAAAATAATATCATTTGCGTTGCTCAGAACAGAAAAAGGAGAGAGCTATGAAAAGAAGAACCATCGCGCTGTTGCTCACCGTCGCCCTGGCGGTATCCATGCTAGTGCTGCCCGGCACGGGGGCCCAACTCAACCGGGTGATGAATTTTACCGACGTCTCAGAGGAGAACTGGTATTATGATTATGTGAAGGATTTGTACGAGGCCAATATCATCGACGGCTATGGCAACGGCATTTTTGCCGGCGATCTCACCGTCACTTGGGGACAGGCGTTCAAACTGATCACCCTGGCCATCGGTTGCCGGATCCCCGCCCCGGTGCCAGGGGAGAGCTGGGCCTACCCCTACATTGAGCTAGCCATCGACAACCGCTTGGTATATGCCTTCGATAAGGACTATCTCGCCGACAGCCCCACCCGTCTTCAGGTGGCCCACATGGTCGCCCGGGCGCTGGATTTGTTGAGCATTTCTCAGGGGGAGAGCCCCTTTGTGGACTGCGATGACGGCTATGTGACCCATCTGTATGAGAAGGGGATCCTATGGGGCGCGGGGGAGGACCGCTTCGCGCCGGACTCCCCCATCACTCGGGCGGAGATGACGGCCATCATCTGGCGCGTGTACAACCTGGAAGTGAGCGAGGGCATGTTCCGCCACAGCAATTACTGGGTGGAGCCCTTCAGCGCGGACGAGGTGGAGCCCTTTGGCTATGACACATCCCTGTTCTCTCTGGATGGGGAGTTCATGACCTACGGGGATGAAACGGCGGTGTACGAGATCGGCGTGGACGTCTCCGAGCACAAGCTGGAGATTGACTGGGAGGCAGTGGCCGCCTCCGGGGTGGACTTTGCCATCCTCCGCATCGGCGGGCGCTTCATGCAGTCCGGAGGCCTGTATGAGGACGCGTACTTCCGGGAAAACCTGGAGGGGGCCCAGGCCGCTGGGCTGAAGGTGGGCGTGTACTTCTTCTCCCAGGCTATCAACGCGGAAGAGGGACTGGAGGAGGCGGAGTTTGTGCTGGAGCTGCTGGACGGCGCCCGGCTGGACTATCCGGTGATCTGCGACTGGGAGTACCTGGGGGGCAGTACCGCCCGCACCTACGGGGTGGAGCCCGCCGATATCACCGCCGGCATCGATGCCTTCTGCTCCCGGGTGGAGGAAGAGGGCTACCAGGGGATGTTGTACTTCAACGCATACTGCGGCTATATCAAGATGGACCTGCGGGATCTGACGGATTATGATTTCTGGTATGCCCAGTACAGCACCCGGCCCAGCTACCGCTACCATTTTCAGATGTGGCAGTACACCTCCACCGGCAGTGTGCCCGGTATCAACGGCAACGTGGATATGAACATCAGCTTTGTGCCCTACGGCGGCTGAGCAGGACGAGAAAAAATCAGCCCTCTCCCATTGGAGAGGGCTGATTTTTATAACAAATCGAAAAATTAAGCGGAAGATCTACTTTTTGTATTCAAATTCCAGGTTGTACAGGCATACCGGATCGCCGTCCTGGACGCCCTGGTTCTCCATCTGCTGGAATACCCCGGCCTCCCGCAGCCGTTTGTCAAACCAGTTGCGGCTCTCGTAGTCGGAGAAGTTGACGTTGGCCATGAGCTGGCGCAGCCAGGGCCCGTCCACCAGCCAGGTGCCGTCGTCATCCCGGGTGATCTCCAGGGGGGCAGAGGTGTCCACTTCCGGGGGCCGCTCCACATAGGTGGGCTCATACACCAAAATGGGGGGCAGCTGGGCCAGCAGGGCGGCGGCGGCGTACATCAGTTCCCGGGTGCCCTGGTGGGTGGCGGCGGAAATCTCATACAGGGTGCAGCCCCTGGCCTCCACATGGGCGCGCAGCCGCTCCAGCAGCTCCGGGTCTTCCATGATGTCCACCTTGTTGGCGGCCACCAGCATGGTGCGGCCGGCCAGCTCCGGAGACCAGCGCTCCAGCTCCGAACAGATGGCGTCAAAGTCGGCCACCGGGTCCCGGCCCTCGCTGCCGGAAACGTCCACCACATGGATGAGCAGGCGGCAGCGGTCGATGTGCCGGAGGAAGTCGTGGCCCAGGCCGGCGCCGTCGGCAGCCCCCTCAATGATACCGGGGATGTCCGCCAGCACGAAGGACTGCCCGTCCTCCATAGGCACTACCCCCAGGTTGGGGGACAGGGTGGTGAAGTGGTAGTTGGCGATCTTGGGTTGAGCCCGGGTGACCACGCTCAGGAGGGTGGACTTGCCCACATTGGGAAAGCCCACCAGTCCCACGTCAGCCAGCAGCTTCAGCTCCAGGAGGACCTCCCGGCTCTGGCCGGGCAGACCGGCCTTGGCAAATCGGGGCACCTGCCGGGTGGGGGTGGCGAAATGCTTGTTGCCCCAGCCGCCGTTGCCCCCCTTGGCCAGGATAAAGTCCCCGTCCCCGGACATGTCGCAGATGATCTCCCGGGTCTCCAGATCCCGCACCACAGTGCCCCGGGGGACCTTGATGATCAAATCCGCGCCGTCCTTGCCGGAGCACCGCTTGCCCATGCCGTTCTGGCCGTTTTCCGCAGTATACTTGCGTTTATACCGGAAGTCCATCAGGGTGGACATATGGGAGTCCACCCGCAGCACCACATTGCCGCCCCGGCCGCCGTCCCCGCCGTCGGGGCCCCCGGCGGCCACATATTTTTCCCGGTGAAAAGAGACGCCGCCGCCGCCCCCGTTGCCTGCTTTGACCACAATGCGGGCGGTGTCAATGAATTGATTGGCCATAATTACCTCCAGTCAAAAGGGGCCCGGTGGGAGCCGGGGAAGGGGGGGATCAAAATTGGTTGGGGGCATCCTCGTAGAGGAAACCGCCGCTGCCGGAATCCCATCGGAGCGTGCCCCGAGCCGTCAGGGTATACTCCATCCCGGCCTCCTCGTTGAGGGTGCCGGTGACGGAACATGCCAACAAGGTATCCGGGGTATGTCCGGGGACGCAGTAGGTGAACGTCTCCGTATAGCTTTCCCTGTCGTATTGGTAGGGAATCCACCAGGTGGGGTCCAGCGGCTGGGACTGCCACTGCCTGGCGTCAATCAGGAACAGCTCCTGGGTCTGGGTCCATGCCCCGGCGCCCTCGGTATCGCACAGGACAAAGACCCGGCAGCGGCCGTCCCCCTGGGTGGGGAACACATGGACGGACACCCGGTCCCCAGTGAGGCTGCGCTGGGAGAGAAGCTGGCGGGTGTCCCGGTCATAGAGGGCGGCGATGGCGTGGTCGTACCCGGCTCCGTGGGGCGGGGTGTCCGGAAAGCGGTACAGGATCAAAACCTCATCCGCACCGGCCTGGGTAAAGCTGCCGTAAAAGAGCTCGGAGGGGATCAGCGCCTCCTGCAAGTCCTGCTCACCGTCAAGGGCCTGGGCGAGGGTATCGTCCGCCTGGGGGTCCAGCTGCTCCAGCAGGTCCAAGCGCGGGCTTGACTCAGCGGCGGGAGGATTCTGCGCGGCGGTGCAGCCGGCGGTAAGCGTTAAAAGAAGGGCCAGCGCGAGGAAACGGCGAAGGACTTGTAATTTCACAGCAACACGTCCTCTCCGGAAGAGTATTTTGGAAGCGCAGGACTTATGGTAGTATAACCACAGACAGTACATTAATGGATATGTGAAATCAATACATATGCGCCCTATAAAACAAAAAAACAGCAAGAAAAACCAATCCACCGACAACCCATTTTACATCAAATTACAGAAAAACACAAGAAAAAACAGCAATTTCGGAAAGTTGCCGCAGCAAAAAATTATGGAGAATTGCACGCTAGGCAATTCTCCATAATTTTTTGCAATATAAGGGATAAACAGCTGACTTACTGAGCGATTTCGTACACGGAGACCTTCTTGCGGTCTTTGCCCATGCGCTCGAACTTCACGGTGCCGTTCACCTTGGCGAACAGGGTGTCGTCGCTGCCCTTACCCACGTTGGTGCCGGGGTGAATGTGGCTACCACGCTGCCGCACCAGAATGTTGCCGGCCAGCACGAACTGGCCGTCGGCCCGCTTAACGCCCAGGCGCTTGGCCTCGGAGTCCCGGCCATTCTTGGTGGAACCGCCGCCCTTTTTGTGGGCGAAGAACTGAATGCTGATCTTCATCATGGTCCTTTTCCGTCCTTTCTGTCAAAGGTAGTAGGAGGCCTTACGCCTCCTCGTCATCGTCGTCCAGCCGGACGGCGAGATGTTCGGGGTATTCCTCAGAGAGGGATTCCAGGTAGACCATCAGGCCGGTCAGGAGAGTCTGACAGGTGACCTCGTTGGTATTTCCCAGCCCGCCGGGGAGTTTGAGGGAGAGGAAGCCCTCCTGCTGGCGCATCTTCACCGGGGCGGCCAGGCCCAGCACCTCATTGACGGTGCACTCCACCAGGCCTACGGCGGCGGAGATGGCGGCGCAGACGATGTCGTTTCCCGCTTGCGCGTATCCGCTGTGTCCTTCCACTGTGAAGCCGTCCAGGCGGTCCTCAGCGCTGTGGAACGTAACGGTGGTCATCGCCCCTGTCCTCAGGCGTTGACCTTCGTGATCTCCACCTTGGTGTAGGGCTGACGATGGCCCTGACGGCGGCGGTAGTTCTTCTTAGGTTTGTACTTGAACACCAGCACCTTCTTGCCCTTACCGTTCTTCACCACGTTGGCGGTGACGGAGGCGCCGTCCACAGTGGGGGCGCCGAACTTGGCGGTCTCGCCGTCCAGAATGGCCAGAACCTTGTCGAAGGTGATAGAGCTGCCGGCCTCGGCGTCCAGCTTTTCGATGTAGAGGACGTCGCCCTCGGTCACCTTGTACTGCTTGCCGCCGGTCTCGATGATTGCGTGCATTGCTTGCACCTGCCTTTCCTTTATAACGGGCTCGCTGTCGGGGGAGGGGATAAACCCACTTGTAGAAGTGCCATCCGGGCTGCTCGCAACGGATTCGCGCTTCTTTGCTGTCACGCTGCGCCTGCTCACGACGCCCGGCTTCCTTACGACTCGGGACACAAACGAAATTGCCCTGCAATTTCTGGTTTGTATCCCTCGCTCCAGTCCATCCGGGCTGTTCGCAACGGCTTCACGCTTCTTTGTCCCATTCAAAGCGGCTTTGACAGTATATCAGTGAGGCACACAAAAGTCAAGGACTTTTTCCGCCTTTTTGCAAAAAACGGCGGCCAGGCTAGCCTTTAAAGCCGCTGAGCCAGTTGACGCTGGAAAGAGACCGCTTCTTTGATGTGGCCGGCCAGTTTATCTGCTGACTCCAGATACTCCCTGGGATACTTGGGGTTGGACAGCCGGGTGATCTTACCCGTGTCCGGATTGACCAGTTTGGTGATGCCCCCGGCCCCCAGGGACAAAACGGACTGGAGTTCCTCCATCATGATGACGTTATAGTCACACCGGGTCCCCGGCAGGCACCAGCCCACATTTTCAAAGGAGCCGGACATATATTTCTGCCGGTAGAGATAATAGGGGCGGTATCCAGCGGCGGTCAGGCGTGCCCGGGCGGTGTGGAGCATATCGGACACCGCCTCCGGGCTGCACAGGGCGCTGTGCTCCTCCATCAGCCGGGATCCCTTCTTCAGGGCCAGGGTGTGGACGGTGATGTTGGCGGGGGCCATGGCCAGCACTTCCTCCAGGGTGCGGGCAAATCCAGCCGGGCTGTCTCCCGGCAGGCCGGCGATGAGATCCATGTTCACCAGGCCGCCGAAGTGGGCCCGGGCCAGCTCCATGGCCTGGCGGATCTGCTGGGCGGTGTGGGTCCGGCCCATGGCCCGCAGCACGCTGTCCTCCATGGTCTGGGGGTTGATAGAGATGCGCTGGACGCCGTGGCTGCGCAAAACCTTTAGCTTGTCCTCTGTAATGGTGTCCGGCCGGCCCGCCTCCACGGTGAACTCCCGGCATCGGCCCATGGGCAGGTGCTCCTCCACGGCGGATAAAACCTGCTCCAGCTGGGGCGCGGACAGAGTGGTGGGGGTGCCGCCCCCCATATAGGCGGTGGAGATGTGGAGCCCGGCGGCAGACAGCGCCGCTCCGGCCGAGGCGATCTCCCGGCACAAAGCGTCCACATAGGGCGCTATCAGGGCCAGAGCGCCCCGCACATCGGAGGAAATGAAGGAGCAGTAGGCGCACCGGGTGGGGCAGAAGGGAATGCCCAGATAGAGGGAGAGCCCGTCCCGGCCCAGCCCCCGGCCCACCTCCAGGGCGGCCTTAGCGCACTCCAGGGCCAGCTGGGCCCGGTCCGGGGCCACCCGGTACACATCGGTGAGGGCGGCCAGAGCCTGCCCTTCGCTGGCTCCCGACGCCATCAGCCGGGTGGGCAGCTTCACCGGGCGCACGCCGGTGAGGGCGCCCCAGGGGGGCTGGGCGCCCAGGGCCTGCACACCGGCGTCGTAGAAGGCCAGGCGGACCACCCGCTGCTCCATCCGCCGCCGGTCCAGCTCATCGGCGCATTGCGCAAGTTCCGCCCCATGGCTGGCGGCATAGCGTTGGTTTTCCCACCAGAGGATGGCCTGGGCCGTCAGACGGTCTCCGGAGTGCTCCAGGCAGACCAGCGCGGACGGGGAGGCCCCGTCCGGCTCCCCCTGGGGATAGTGGGGAAGCTGGCCGGGAAACAGGGTCATCATGGTCTGTTCCACGGCGTAGCGGTAGTCGTGGCCTTGCAGATACAGGTCCATGCTCAGCCTTCCATGGCCTGGAGCAGGTAATAATTACTCCGGCGCTCCTCGTCCAGGGTGGTCATCCCCTCGTGGCCGGGGCACACCTGATAGTCCCCGGGCAGGGCGGCCAGCTTGCGCAGGGAGTTCATGATCTGCTCATAGCTGCCCCCCTCCAGGTCGGTGCGGCCGATGGAGCCCCGGAACAGGGTGTCGCCGGTAAACAGCACGTTTTCCCCCTTCAGGGTGACCGAGCCGGGGGTGTGGCCTGGAGTTTCCAGCACCTCCAGGGTGATGGGGCCGACGGTCACCTTGTCGCCCTGCTGGTAGCAGCGGATATTGCCGAAGGAACTGACGGCGGGGAAGGTGGAACCGAACATGCGCACCGTCTTTTGGGTGTTGTCCACGTCGGCGCTGTGGCAGTAGATGGGAAGCTCCGGCCAATGCTCCCGCAGGCCGGGGATGCCCAAGATGTGGTCGAAGTGGCTGTGGGTGAGCAGGATGGCCTGGGGCTCCAGCCCCTGCCCCTGAAGGTAGGCGGCCACTTGCTCGCCGTTGTCACCGGGGTCTACGATGCCGCAGCGGTTGTCGCTCTCCTCCCAGAAAATGTAGCAGTTGGTGCCGATCATGCCCAGGGGCATCACTTTGATCTTCATAGGATTCCTCCGTTCCAAGATAGGTAGGGTGTGGTTTGAGGCTATTTTACCCTGTTAAAAGCCGGTTGTAAAGCGGGGTTTTCTGAAAAGAAAGGCGCCCAGGCGGCGTGCCCGGGCGCGGGGATGGCTGATGGGAGCGGCTCAGAGCCCGGCCAGGGTGCGAAAGACCAGCCGAAACAGCTCCAGCAGGGTGGCCAGATCCTTCCCATCCCGGTCCAGGGTGGGATTGTACTCCACGCACTCAAAACAGCAGGTGCGGCCGGTGCCCAGGACAGACTGAATGATGGTATGGACCTGGGCCAGGGTCAAGCCGTTGGGGATCTGATACCCGGTGGAGGTAAACTGGCTGGGGTCCAGGCTGTCCACGTCAAAGCTGATGTGGACCCGCTTGTGGGCAAGCCGGGGGAGGATTTCTCCCAGCGCCCGTTCCAGCCCGGCCCCGGCCAGCTGCTCCGGGGTGTAGAGGTGGGCGCTCTGCGCGGCCAGAATGCCGTATTCCGGGGGATCGACGCTCCGCCCGCCTAAAATGTACAGGTTTTTCCCCAGTAGGTTCACCTTCTGCCGGCCCACAGTGAGCGCCTCGCCGCACAGCCCACAGGCCGCGGCCAGATCCATGCCATGGATACAGCCGGTGACGGAGGTCTCCTCGGTGTTGATGTCGGCGTGGGCGTCGATGTAGACCACGGCAATCTGATCCGGGCCGTAAAATTCGCTCAGGGCGGCCAGAGAACCCATGGCGATGGAGTGGTCCCCGCCCACCACCATCGGGAACTGTCCCCGCTCCAGGGCGGTGAGCAGATTGGCCCGCAGCGTGCGGCTGACCGCCATGACGGTGTCCAGATGCAGCAGATTGGGGGGATAGTGGGCGCAGGGATCCAGCTTTTCCATGGGGTAGCAGGCGGCGTCCCCCAGCAGGGCGGGCAGGCCCGCCCGGACCAGGGCGTCATAGGCAAATTCCGTACCCCGGGAGGGGGAGCCGCAGGAGACGGCCGCCTCCAGCAGCGCGTAATGTTGCTCCATTGCAGTAAAGTCCTTTTGATAAAATAAGCAGGCGTCAGGCCGTGCCGTCTCCGCCGGCAAACAGGGAGGTGGAGAGGTAGCGCTCCCCGGAGTCTGGCAGCAGCGTCACGATGGTCTTGCCCGCAAATTCCCGCCGCCGGGCCACGGCCATGGCGGCCCACAGGGCGGCGCCGGAGGAGATGCCCACCAGCAGTCCCTCCCGGCTGCGCAGCAGCCGGGCTGTGGCATAGGCGTCCTGCTCGGTGACGGGGAGGACCTGGTCAAAAATAGCGGTGTCCAGCGCGCCAGGCAGAAAATTGGGGCCGATGCCCTGAAGGCCGTGGGGGCCGGCGCGCCCGGCGCTGAGCAAGGGGGAGGAGGCGGGCTCCACCGCAACCACCCGCAGGGCGGGGTTGCGCTGTTTCAAATAGCCCCCCGCCCCGGTGATGGTGCCGCCAGTGCCCACCCCGGCCACAAAGACGTCCACCTTCCCGCCGGCGTCCTCCCAGATCTCCGGCCCGGTGGTATCCCGGTGGACCTGGGGATTGGCGGGGTTTTCAAACTGGTCGGGTATAAAGCTGCCCGGAATATCCCGGGCCAGCGCCTGGGCCCGGTCCACCGCCCCCTGCATCCCAAGAGCGCCGGGGGTGAGCACCACCTGGGCGCCGTAGGCGGCCATGAGCTGGCGGCGCTCCACGCTCATGGTGTCCGGCATGACAATGACCGCCTTGTAGCCCCGGACGGCGGCCACCCAGGCAAGGCCGATGCCGGTGTTGCCCGAGGTGGGCTCAATGATGGTGCCACCGGGAGGAAGAAGGCCCCGGCGCTCCGCGTCCTCCACCATGGCCAGGGCCGCCCGGTCCTTGACAGACCCGGCGGGATTGAAAAACTCCAGTTTTGCCAGCAGCCGGGCGGCAAGGCCCTCTGCGGCCGCCAGGCGTTTGAGTTCCAGCAGCGGCGTATGTCCCACCAGCTGTTCCGTGCAGGTATAAAGGTGTCCCATGGCGTTCCCTCCCGGCCGTTGGTACAACGGCGATATTACTCCTGATTATAAGGTCCGGCGGCGGGCGCTGTCAAGAAGGGGAATGGATCGAAAAGCCGGGCCAGCACCCAGGCCCGGAAAAGGAAAAACCCGCCTGCATACAGCAGACGGGCTCACTGGCGCTCAGGCCAGCTTGTTCAGCTTCAGGGTCATGGCGCTCTTCTTGTTGGCGGCATTGTTGCGGTGAAGCAGACCCTTGGCGGCAGCCTGGTCCACAGCCTTGACGGCCACCTTATAAGCGGCATCGGCCTCGCTGCGGTTGCCACCGGCCACCGCGGCCTCAAACTTCTTCAGATCGGTCTTCAGCGCGGACTTCTGAGCCTTGTTCTGAGCGGCCTTGGTGGCGTTCACCAGAACACGCTTCTTGGCAGACTTGATATTGGGCAAACCAAACACCTCCTCCGATGATTAAGATAATTTCAGTATGGTTTTTCCATAGCAGATATGTATTCTAACATTAAAAAGGGGAAAATGCAACCCTAAATTTTCTTTTTCCGCATAGAAAATTTTATCCCGCAAAAGCTAGACCGGTATCGGAAAAGTTCCACAACATCTTGGGGAAGGGAGCGGAGGACATGGGACAGCAGCGGACAGACCTGGCCATGGAGGCCCACGCGCTCTGGCAGGAGCAGGCGGGGGCGGGACAGCGGCTGCGGGGCGTGCGCTCAGTAGCCGACCGGATTGAGGGCTTTGAGAGCCATGTGGTGGATGTGCTGGACCAGCAGGGGGCAAAGGCCCTGGGCAAGCCCCAGGGGCGGTATATCACTCTGGAATTGGACGGACTGCTGCGCCGGGAGGAGGACTCCTTTGCCCGGGCGGTGCAGGCGGTGGCCCGGCTGCTGGGGCCCATGCTGCCGGAACAGGGCGAGGTTCTGGTGGTGGGGCTGGGCAATCGGGCCATTACGCCGGACCTGGTGGGGCCGCTGGCGGTGGAGCACACCCTGGTGACCCGGCACCTGGTGGGGCGGCTGGAGATGTTCGGCCATCTGCGGCCGGTGGCAGCCCTGGCGGCAGGGGTGTTGGCCACCACTGGTGTGGAGAGCGGCCAGCTCATCCAGGCGGTGGTGGGGCGGTTGAAACCGGCCTGCGTCATAGCCGTGGACGCCCTGGCCTCCCGGTCGGTGGAACGGCTGTGCCGGACGGTGCAGCTGTCTGACTCGGGTATCGTGCCGGGGTCCGGGGTGGGCAACCACCGCATGGCTCTCGACGCGCACACCCTGGGAGTGCCGGTGCTGGCGGTGGGGGTACCCACAGTGGTGGAGGCCTCCACCCTTATCATGGACCTACTGGGGCGGGAGGATATGGAGGATCTGCCCGGCGGCCAGCTGTTCGTCACCCCCCGGGAGGTGGACAGCCGGGTGGCGGACCTGGCCCGGGTCATCGGCTATGGGGTGAGCCTGGCTCTCAACCCGGAGCTGAGCGTGGAGGAGCTGACCATGCTGGTGGATTGACCCTCTGGGCCGGAGCCGGAGGAATGACCTCGACAAAACTTTCGGTTGTCCTTTCCCGAGGGGTCTGCTATACTGAGACCATCCGGGATTGGGGGAAGGAAAGGAGGGGGCCGGGTTGAAGCGCATTTTGAAGAAAGCCGGGCAAATCGCGGCGGTGCGGTATGTCACCGAGATGGTCGGGCTCTATTTCAGCAAGCGGGTCAGCCGGGCCGCCGCCGAGTTGGCCTACTTCCTGATCCTGACCTTTTTTCCCATTCTCATCTGCCTGTCCGCCTTTCTGAAACAGCTCAATCTGGATCTGGCGGCCATGCTGGAGGAGGCCAACTACCTTCTGCCGGACAGTGTGATCGCCATTTTCCAGGATTACCTGAACTATCTCAATGGGAACCAGTCGGTGGCCATGTTCCTCACGGGGATTTTTCTGGCGGTGCTGTTCGCCTCCGCAGCCATGCGGGGACTGATGAACATCATGCACGAGATCTATGGCAGGGCCACTTTTCTGGGGCTGCGGCAGATTGGGGCCAGCGTCCTGTTTTCCGTGCTGCTGCTGGTCACGGTGTACCTTTCCCTGGCGGTGGTGGTCACCGGGAACTGGTTTTTCCACCTGTTGGGACAGGTACTCCGGCTGGAGAATCTGGTGGAACGGTTTGGGACCTGGCAGTGGGTGAAATATGTGCTGCTCATCGCCATAGTGTTCCTGTTCATTCTGCTGCTCTACCGCTTTACCGCCCCCTGGGACAAGCCCCGGCCGCCGGTAGTGCCCGGGGCGGTGGGCGCCGCTGTAGCCCTGGCCGTCGCGTCCATGATCTTTTCTGATATTATGGGCAATTCCGCCCGATATTCCCTGGTGTACGGGTCGCTGACCTCGGTGATCATCCTGCTGATCTGGCTATACCTGTGCGGCAATGTGGTGATCATGGGCAATGTGGTCAACTATGTCATCTACCGGCACCGGAAACAGAGGCGGCAGCGGGAGAAGGACACAGCGGATTAGAAGTGCGCCAAGCGCCCGGGAGCCTTCCCGGGCGCTTTTCACGTTGTGGCCCTTCGGGCCCAGGTGCGGTGCATAAACCGCCCCAGAGAATGCCAGACTATATCTTATCAAGGGGGCGGGAGCATGTGGCAGATCGGTGTTTGGGAGCAGAATGAGGGACTGGCGGAGCGGGTGACCGCGCTGGCTCCGGGTGGGGCCGCGCTGGTGCGGGCCTGCCGCCATCCGGCCCTGCTGGCGGGGCTGAAGCTGGATCTGCTGGTAGTGTCTCCGGGGGCCACTGGCTGGGCCGGCGCCCCTGCCCTATCCTGCCACACCGCGCTGCTGCCCGGCGGGCTGTCTGCCCTGACCCGAGCGCTGCCGGCGGAGACGGTGGTGAGCTACGGCGCGGCCAGCCGCAACACCCTCACCCTGTCCAGCCTGGAGGAGCGCCGGGCGGCGGTGGCGGTGCAGCGGGAGTTTATTGCCCTGGACGGCCGGGCGGTGGAACGGCAGGAATTGGTGCTGCCCTATGACGGCACCGCCCCGGACCTATTCCTGGTGCTGGCCGGCGCGGCCCTGCTGTTGGGCCGGTTCCCAGGGGAGCGCTGAGACGGTGAGTAACCTTTCTAAAGGTCTGACAGAAGGACATTGCTGTCCTTCTGTCTTGTTTTGTTCATAAATTCATGATATAGTGGGGGAAAATCCGATGGCGGCTGTGCCGCCTTTTCATATGGAGGGACTATACCTTGAATCGAACTACCCCTGTGATCCCCCAGGAGGATATCCTGCGCCAGCGGGAATGCTGCGCAGAAATCCGAGGCTTAAACAGCCAGCTGGCCAGCGCGCCCACCGCCTATGTGGACACCTATGGCTGCCAGCAGAACGAGGCAGACTCGGAGCTGATCCGGGGCATGCTGACGGAAATGGGCTATGAGATGACGGACACGGACAAGGACGCCGACGTCATCGTAATCAACACCTGCGCCATCCGGGAGCACGCCGAGCAGCGGGTGCTGGGCAATGTGGGCGCTCTGGTCCACGGGAAGCGGCGCAAGCCCAACCAGATCATCTGCCTGTGCGGCTGCATGGCCCAGGAGGCTCATGTGGCGGAAAAGCTGCGGGAGTCCTACCGCCATGTGGACCTGGTGTTCGGCCCCCACGCTCTGTGGAAGTTCCCCGAGCTGCTGCGCCGGGTGTACCTGCGCCGGGGCCGGGTATTTGAGACGGAAAATTCCGACGGGGCCATCGCCGAGGGCCTGCCGGTGCGCCGGTCGGGCAAGGTGAAGGCCTGGGTGTCCATCATGTACGGGTGCAATAACTTCTGCACCTACTGCATCGTGCCCTATGTGCGGGGCCGGGAGCGCAGCCGGGAGCCGGAGGCCATTTTAGAGGAAATTCGCCAGCTGGTGGCGGAGGGTTATAAAGACATCACCCTGCTGGGTCAGAACGTGAACTCCTACGGCAAAGACCTGGGGAAGGACGTGGACTTCCCCGATCTGCTGGAGCGGGCGGCGGCCATCCCGGGAGAATTTCTCCTGCGGTTCATGACCAGCCACCCCAAGGACGCCACCGAGAAGCTCTTTGACGTGATGGCCCGGTGCGAAAAGGTGGCCCCGGTAATTCACTTGCCTTTCCAGTCGGGCAACACCCGGGTCTTGCAGGCCATGAACCGCCGGTACACCCGGGAGCAGTACCTGGACAAGGTGCGGGCCCTGCGGGAGCGTATCCCCGGCGTGGTGCTCACCAGCGATGTGATCGTGGGCTTTCCGGGGGAGACCACCCAGGAGTTTGAGGATACCCTCTCCTTAATCGAAGAAGTGCGCTTTGACGCGCTGTTCACCTTTATTTATTCCCCCCGGAAGGGGACCCCGGCCGCCGAGATGCCCGACCCCATACCCAAGGAGGAGAAGTCGGCCAACTTTAACCGCCTGGTGGAGGCGCAAAATCTCATCTCTTTGGAAAAGCACCAGGCCTACATCGGCACGGTGCAGCGCTGCCTGGTGGACGGGGAGAGCGAGGACCCCCGCAACAACCTCAATGCCCGCACCCCCGGCGGCCGGCTGGTCCATTTAAGTGGTGATCCGGCGCTGGTGGGGCAGTTTGTGGATGTGAAGATTGTGGACTGCTCCACCTGGGCATTATTCGGAGAGCTGCTATGACCCAACGGGATACCATGATCAAGGTGGCGGCCTACGGCGTTTCCCTGGTTGTCCTCATGATCCTCAACTACTATGTGCTGGGGCCCTTGCCCATCTCCCAGCCACTGTTGCTGCTGTGTGCAGCGGTGGCGGTGGGCACCCTGGAGGGGGCGCGGTTCGGCGCAGGGTTTGGCCTGGCGGCGGGGCTGGTGATGGCCACGGTAGGACACACCGGCCTGGCCTGCATCCCTGCGCTCACCGCGATAGGGTGGGCGTCCGGCCTGATGACCCAACACGTATTGCGCCGGGATCTGGTGGGACATATCCTGTGTACGCTGGCCGCGCTGCTGATGTGGGAACTCTGGCAGGTGGGCAGCCGTCTGGCCTCCGGGGTGGCGAACATCGGCCCACTGCTTCGGGTGGCGGGGCCGGAGCTGCTGTGGTCGCTGGTATTTGCGTTCCCCGCCTATTGGATCGGAAGGTTCTGCTGCCGGTATTACGGGAGGATCTACCATGAGTAAACTCTATGACCCTCACTGGGAGAAGGAGGCCCGCACCGAGGAGGAGAGTCGGAAACTTCAGGTGCGCACCGGTGTGCTGGTGGGCATTTTCGGGGCGATCCTGCTGACCTTCGTGGTAGTGCTGTACCAGACCCAGATCGTCCACGGACAGGATTACCTGAACAGCGCCAATTACAGCGTGCAGGAGGAGGAGACGGTGGACAGCGTCCGGGGGGAGATCCTGGACCGGTATGGCCGGGTGCTGGTGACCAATTCTGTCCGCTACGACATCACGCTGGACACCGCCCTGATGGGGGAGGACCGCAACGAAATTTTATCTGAGCTGCTGGAGCTGTGTCGGGAGCAGGGGGTGGCGTGGAACGACTCCCTGCCCGTCAGCGCCTCCCAACCCTGGACCTACACCAAAACAGACAGCCTGTTCAGCTATGAGTGGGAGGACGAGGAGGGAACCGTCACTGTCCGGGCCACCAACCTGGGCCGCCTGGCCCAGGGCCGGGGCTGGATTGAGTCAGCGGAGACGGCGGATGTGACCGCGGAAGAATTGCTGCGGGCCATGGCAGCTACCTTTGGCCTGGAGATCGGGGAAAACGAACCGGTTTCCCAGGTCCACCGGCAGCTCATCGGGGTGCTCTATGAGCTCTACCTGCGCTCCTATGAGATTCTCACCTCGGAATATACCTTTGCCTCGGATGTGGACATCACCTTCATCTCCGCGGTCAAGGAGCGGGCCCTCACCGGGGTGCTCATTGAGACCGAGACTTCCCGGGCATACAACACCCCGTCCGCCGCCCACGTGCTGGGCTATACTGGGGATATCACTCCTGAGCTGTGGCCCACCTACCAGGAGCTGGGGTATGCCATGAACGCCACGGTGGGCCGGGCCGGGGTGGAGCAGGCCTTTGAGGAATACCTGCACGGCGCCAGCGGCCGGCGGCAGATTGAGACAGATGACAACGGCAAGATCGTTGCCCAGCAGTGGCTGGAGGAGCCGGATCCCGGGGACAATGTGGTGCTCACCCTGGATTCCAGTCTCCAGGCGGTGACGGAACGGTATCTGGCTGACTTTATTGAGGCGCTGGAAAATCCCGCCGGGGGGGCGGCGGTGGTGATGGACATGACCGGCGGGGTGCTGGCCATGGCCTCCTATCCCACCTATGATCCAGGGGACTTTTGGGAGCTGTATGGAGACCTGTCGTCGGATACCCAGCGTCCCCTGGTCAACCGGGCTACCATGGGGCTGTATGCCCCCGGCTCCACCTTCAAGATGGTGACGGCGGTGGCGGGGTTATCCAGCGGAGTGATCACCCCGATCACCCAGGTGCGGTGCACTGGTCTCTATCACTATTACGGAGTGAATCAGGCCTGTTGGATCTATCCCGGAAACCATGGTCTGGAGAACGTGACCCAGGCCATCACCGACTCCTGCAACATCTTCTTCTATGACACCGGTGCCAACCTGGGCATTGCCACCCTCCAGGATTACGCCCGGCAGTTTGGCCTGGGGGAGTATACCGGCATTGAGATCCCGGAATACCGGGGGCAGATGGCCGGGCCGGAGGCGGCGGAGACTGTGGGGCAGACCTGGTACGGCGGCGAGGTGCTGTCCGCCGCTATCGGCCAGAGCCTGAGCCAGTTTACCCCCATTCAGCTGGCCAACTATGTGGCTACCCTGGTCAATGGCGGCAATCACTATCAGGCCCATTTGCTCAAAGAGGTCAAGTCCAGCGATTACAGCCAGGTGGTGTATGAGTATGAGCCGGAGCTGCTCAACTCCATCGCCATTGACCAGACGGACTTGGACGCAGTGCTGGAGGGGATGTATAATCTGTCCCAGACTGCCTCCATGGCCCAGTATTTTGCCAGCCTGCCGGTGAGCGTGGGCTGTAAGACGGGCACTGCCGAGGTGAGCGGGCAGGAGGCCACGGCCACCTTTGTCTGCTTTGCCCCCTATGACAACCCCCAGGTGGCCATCGCCCTGGTGGCGGAGAAAGGCTCCTCCGGCGGCAATCTGGCCCAGGTGGCCGCAGGCATTCTGGCCCAGTATTTCTCCACCGAGGATTCCCAATCCTCTCCCGCCCAGGAGAATACCCTGATCCGCTAAGCGCATTTATGACAGACCGCCTCCGGCGTTCCATCCCATGGAATGCCGGGGGCGGTCTTACCCATACGGGGAGACAAATAATTCTCTTTGACGAATAAAACGGGACAAAACTTGCAGAAAATGCATCGTGGCATAAAGCCCGATTATTTCCAATTCTTGAGTTTGCAGAGCTTCCACAGCTTCCACAAAGTTTTCCACAAGCGGTGGCGTGCAACTTGGGGCAAATCCTGCAAAAAATAGGTTGACATAAGAAAAGTCAAGGGCTTTCTTTCCGCCGATTTATACAAAGTTGACCTGGCAGATACTGGCCGGACACAAAAGTGGTGTGCGGGACCTGATTCAGAAAGCCTGACATAAAAAGACACCCCTGGCCGCAGCAAAAAGCTGCCGAAGCCAGGGGTGTTTGTCACAGGACCTTGGAGAGAAAATCAATGGTGCGCTGCTCCTTGGGATGGGCGAAAAAGGCATGGGGCTCGTTCTGCTCCAGGATGTGTCCCCCGTCCATGAACAGCACCCGGGTGCCCACCTCCCGGGCAAAGCCCATCTCGTGGGTGACCACCACCATGGTCATACCCTCCTGGGCCAGCTCCTTCATCACCTCCAGCACCTCGCCCACCATTTCCGGGTCCAGGGCGGAGGTGGGCTCGTCAAAGAGCATCACCTTG
>DVKM01000076.1 GCA_018716015.1 Candidatus Enterenecus stercoripullorum
GAGCATGGAGACGGGGGCAGGCGGTTTTTACCCCAGGGGGCGGAGTTTCAGGTGAGCCGGGCGCAGCTGGAGGAGCTGGACCGGTTCGTCACCCACACCCTGCGCCAGACCGCGGGACAGATGGCGGCGGGCAACATCGCCGCCGACCCCTTCTGGCGGGACGAGGAGCACAACGCCTGCCGGTGGTGCGACTACCGGGCGGCCTGCCACTTTGAGCCGGAGTGTGGGGACAGCGTGCGCTACCGCCGCAAGCTGGATGGGAAGGAATTTTGGAGCTGGCTGAGCCAGCAGGAGGGGGGAGAAGAGGATGGCCATTGAACTGACGCCCAGCCAACAAGCCGTGGTGGAGGACCGGGGGGGGAACCTGCTGGTGTCCGCCGCCGCCGGCTCGGGCAAGACCCGTGTGCTGGTGGAGCGGCTGATGGGCTATGTGGAGCAGGGGGAGGACATTGACCGCTTTCTGGTCATCACCTTCACCAACGCCGCCGCCGCCGAGCTGCGGCAGCGCATCGCTGCGGGTATTCACCAGCGGCTGGCCCTCCACCCGGAAAACCGGCACCTGCGGCGCAACGCCACCCTGGTCTATCAGGCCCCCATCTGCACCATCGACGCCTTCTGTCTGGACTTTCTCCGCCAGTGGGGACATCTGGCCGGGCTGGACCCGGACTTTCGCCTGTGCGACGAGGCCCAGGGGGAGGCCCTGCGCCAGCAGGCCCTGGAGGAGGTGCTGGAGACGCGGTACGCCGCCATCGGCCAGGACTCCGCCTTTGCCGCCCTGGTGGACGACCTGGCAGGGGAGCGGGACGACCAGACCTTGGCGGACGTGGTGCTGGAGATGCACCGCCGGGTGCAGGCCCAGGCCGACCCGGTGGGCTGGCTGATGGACCGGCGGCGGGACTTTGACCTTTCCCGGGGGGCCATGCCCGAGGACACCCCTTGGGGCAGGCTGCTCTTAGAGGATGCCGCCGGGCTGACAAGCTCCTGGCGGGTTCAGTTGGAGCAGCTGGTGGAGCGGCTTCAGGAGGACAGCTTGCTGATGGCCAACTACGCCCCCTCCCTGCGGGGGACTTTGGACGGTCTGGACTCCCTTCTGGCCGGCCTGAAGGAGGGCTGGGACCGGGCGGCGGCCTGCTTCCCCATCCCCTTTCCCCGCCTGGGGAGCAAGCGGGGGGAGTGCGACGAGGTCCTGAAGGCCTATGCCAAGGCCCTGCGGGAGCGGTGCAAGAAGCAGATGACCGACCTGGGTGCCCGGTTTGGCGTCACTGCCGCCCAGGCCATGGAGGACCTGCGGGCGGTGGGGCCGGCCATGACCGCCCTGCTGGAGGTGACGGCCCAGTTTGACCAGGCCTTTGCCGCCCTCAAGGGGCGCAAGCGCCTGGCGGATTTCGCCGACCTGGAGCACCTGACGGTGCGCCTGCTCACCGACGGTTCGGGGCAGCCCACCCAGCTGGCCCGGGACTGGGGAAGGCAGTATGTGGAGATCATGGTGGACGAGTACCAGGATACCAACGCCGTGCAAAACGCCATTTTCAACGCCCTGTCCAACGGCCACAACCTGTTTTTCGTGGGGGACGTGAAGCAGTCCATCTACCGCTTCCGGCTGGCCGACCCCACCCTGTTTCTGGACAAGTACCGCCGCTGGCCCCTGCGGGAGAACGCGGGGGAGGGGGAGAGTCGGAAAATCCTGCTCTCGGACAACTTCCGATCCCGCCCCGAGGTGCTGGAGGGAGTCAATTTTCTCTTCCGCAACATCATGACCAGCCAGGCGGGGGAGCTGGACTATACCCAGGCCGAAGCCCTGCGCCCGGGCCGGGCGTTCCAGCCCGATCCGGCGTGCCGCCTGGAGCTGTGCTGCGTGGATCTGGAGGGACTCACCGACTACCCGGACCGGGGCAAGACCCCCAAAGATCTGGTGGTGGCCCGGTGCACCGCCCAGCGCATCCGCCAGCTGCTGGACACGGGCTGGCGGGAGGACGGGGCGAGGCTGCAGCCTGAGGACATTGTGATCCTGCTGCGCTCCCCCGGCCCGGTGCTGCGCCACTATGCCGCGGCCCTGGACGAGTTGTCCATTCCCTGGAGCGCCGAGGGAGGGCGGGAGTTTTTCGGCACCACGGAGATCTCCGTGGCCATCTCCCTACTCCAGATTGTGGATAACCCGGTGCAGGACGTGCCCCTGCTGGCGGTGCTGCGCTCCCCCCTGTTTGCCTTTACCCCGGACCGGCTGGCCCAGCTGCGGGACATGGGCGGGGGGGGGACGGTGTACGACGCCGTCACCGCCGGGGCCGGGCAGGGGGAGGAGGACTGCCTGGGCTTTCTGGCCCTGCTGGCCGATCTGAGGGAGCTGGCGGCCCAGGAGAGCAGCCACCGGCTGCTGTGGCAGATCTACGACCGCACCGACCTGCCCGCCGTCTTTGCCGCCATGCCGGACGGGCGGCGGCGCAGGGCCAACCTCATGGCCCTGTATGACGAGGCCTGCCGGTTTGAGGCCGGGGGCCACCGAGGCCTGATGGCCTTCCTGCTCCATCTGACCCGGATGGCGGAAAATGGCCTGAGCGTGCCCGTACCCGGGGAGGAGGCGGGGGGCGTGCGCATCCTGTCCATCCACAAGTCGAAGGGGCTGGAATTCCCGGTGGTGCTGCTGTGCGGGCTGGAGCGGCAGTTCAACGAGGCCGATACCAAGGCCACCATCCTGTTCCACCCCGAGCTGGGGCTGGGGCCCAAGCGCACCGACCGCGGCCGGATGCTGCGCTACACCACCATCGCCCGGGACGCGGTGGCTCTGCGGCTGAAACAGCAGCTCCGGGCGGAGGAGATGCGCCTTTTGTATGTGGCCATGACCCGCGCGGAGCGAAAGCTCATCCTGTTTGCGGCGGTAAACGGGCCGGGCACTTCTCTGGAGGGGCTGGCGGCCCGGGCCCAGTGCCCGCCGCCTCCCCGGCAGGTGGCCCAGGCCCGGTCCATGGCGGAGTGGGTGCTCATTCCCGCCCTGTGCCGCCCGGACAGCGATCCGCTGTGGGAAACCCTGTCCGCCCCCAGGCCGGATCAGGTGGAAGAGCCGGGGCCGGAATGGGAGGTGAAGCTGCTGCGGGGCGCGGACTATGAGCAGTTCACCTTCGGCGGCCCGACGTCCTCCGGCCCGGCAGATGGGCTGGAACTGCCGGAGGGGCTGGAAGAACAGCTGAGCTGGCGCTATGCCCACGAGGGGGCGGTGGACGTGCCCTCCAAGCTCACCGCCACCCAGCTCAAGGGCCGGGAGCGGGACCGGGAGGTAGCCCAGGATGGGGTAGAGCTGCGCCCCGCCCCGCCGGAGGTAAGTCTGCGCCGCCCGGTGTTTGAGGGGCAGCGGCCCCTGACCCCGGCCCAGCGGGGCACCGCCCTGCACATGGTCATGCAGTACTTGGACTATGGCCGTATTGCCAGTGAGGAGCAAGTACGAGAGGAGATTGCCCGGCTGGTGGCGGGGCAGTACATCACCCCCCAGCAGGGCCAGGCGGTGCACCCCCGGGACATCCTGGTCTTTTTCCGCTCTGAGCTGGGGCAGCGCCTGCTGGCGTCCCCCCATGTGGAACGGGAGTACAAATTCTCCATGCTGGCGCCCGCCGGGGACTACTATCCCCAGGCGGGGGCGGGGGAAGAGGTGCTGCTCCAGGGTGTGGTGGACTGCTGGTTCCGGGAGGCAGACGGCACCGTCACGGTGCTGGATTTCAAGACCGACCGGGTGACGCGGGACACCGTACTGGCCCGGGCGGAGAGCTACCGGCCCCAGCTGGAAGCCTATACCCGGGCGCTGGCCGCGGCGATGGGCGTCTGTGTGGGCCGCCGGGTGCTGTGGTTTTTTGCTCTGGGACAGGGCGTGGAGCTGT
This sequence comes from Candidatus Enterenecus stercoripullorum, assembly GCA_018716015.1. Lineage (GTDB taxonomy): Bacteria > Bacillota > Clostridia > Oscillospirales > Oscillospiraceae > Enterenecus > Enterenecus stercoripullorum. Next base: position 3,864 of record DVKM01000076.1, read on the forward strand.
AAAAAGTTTTCCGAAAAAAACAGTTGCTTTTTGCCGCGGGGCGTGGTAAACTATCATTTGCGTTTACAAGGTGTTATTGCGCCCTCAGATCAGTTTGACAGAAAGAGGTGAATTCCATGAAGGAAGGCATCCATCCCGACTATCAGCAGACCACCATTACGTGCGCCTGCGGCAATGTGATCGAGACTGGCTCGACCAAGAAGGACATTAAGGTGGAAGTCTGCTCCAAGTGTCACCCCTTCTACACCGGCAAGCAGAAGATGGTGGACACCGGCGGACGTGTCAGCCGCTTCAACAAGAAGTTTGGTCTGGAGTAAAACCGGTCTTTTCCAGGGTCCCGACGCAGGTTTCTGCGGCGGGGCCCTGTGCGTTTTCCAGAGAAAAACGGCAGATGGGAGGTAGAGAATATGGGGCACAGCGTTGTGCTGGAGACGGACCGGCTGATCCTGCGCCCTCTGACGGTGGCCGACGCCCCGGCGGTGTTCGTCTGGGGCAGCGACCCGCAGGTCAATCGCTACGTGGCCTATCCGCTGTACACCGACGTGGAGCAGACCAGGGTGTGGCTGCGTACGGTGGAGTGGGCCAGGGAGCGGGACGGCTATGAGTTCGGCTTCGTCCGGAAGGAGGACGGCCTGCTCATCGGCTCCGGCGGGGTGTACCGGAAAAAGGGGAAGTGGTGGCGGCGGCCCTGGTGGGCGCTGGGCTACAACCTGCGCCGGGATTGCTGGGGCATGGGCTATGCTGCTGAGGCGGCCCGGGCCATGGTGGACTTTGCCCACCGGAAGCGGGGGGCGCGGATCTTCATTGCCGAGCACGCCGTGGACAACCCCGCCTCCGGCCGGGTGATGGAAAAGTGCGGCATGGTCTTTGACCACTACGGGCAGTATTCCAAGCTGGACGGAAGCGCCACCTTTTCCTCTAAATGCTATCGGCTGGAGCTCTAGCATGGAGGCCGTTGCAGATCGCATATACTATCTCAATCCGAGTTCAAGCTGTGGGAGGTATCATTATGTTTCAAAAAGTAGACCCAAAAACCCTGGATTTCAACGTATTTTCCGCCATCGGAGACCAGTGGATGCTCATCACCGCTGGCACCAAGGAAAAGTGCAACACCATGACCGCCTCCTGGGGCGGCCTGGGCATCCTGTGGGGCGCGCCCATGGCCATCGCCTATATCCGCCCCCAGCGGTACACCAAGGAGTTTGTGGACGCAGAAGACTATTTTACCCTGTCCTTTTTCTCCGAGGACTACCGCAGGCAGCTGGGGCTGTGCGGCAGCAAGAGCGGCCGGGAGATTGACAAGGTAAAGGAATGCGGATTTACCGTGGCCCAGGCCGAAGGGGGCGCGCCCTATTTTGAGCAGGCTGACCTGGTGTTTGTCTGTCGCAAGCGCATGGTGCAGAAGATGGAGGAGAACCTCATCCCCGCGGACGTGCGGGAGAAGTGGTATCAGGGCGACTACCACACCATGTACTGGGGAGAGATCGTGGAGACGCTGGTGAAGACGTGACTCCCGTCCTCTGGCATGGAGAACTGTACAAAAGCCTTTTGGAGGTACTATGTTCGACGAGCAGAAAATCAAGAAAATCAACCGTGCCGTGCTGGTGGGGCTGAACTGCCCCACCCTGAACCGGGAGGAAAATGCCAGCGAGGACTCCCTGGAGGAGCTGGCCGCCCTGCTGGATACCGCAGGGGGTACCTGCCTGGGCTCGGTGCTGCAAAATAAGCCCAGCCCCGACCCCCGCACCTTCATCGGGGAGGGCAAGGCGGAAGAGGTCAAAGAACTGGTCAAGACCCTGGGGGCAGACCTGGTGATCTTTGACAATCCTCTGTCCCCCTCCCAGCAGCGGGCGCTGACGGAAACCCTGGGGGTGACGGTGATGGACCGGGCGGGGCTCATCCTGGACATTTTTGCCAAGCGGGCGCGCACCAGCGAGGGGCGGCTCCAGGTGGCCCTGGCCCAGTACCAGTACCTGCTGCCCCGGCTGACCGGCATGTGGAAGCATCTGGAGCGCCAGGAGGGCGCCATCGGCACCCGGGGCCCCGGCGAGACCCAGCTGGAGAGCGACCGGCGGCACATCCACCGGAAGATCGCCAAGCTGAAGGAAGAGCTAGAAGAGGTGCGCCGGGTGCGCTCCACCCAGAGAACCCGCCGGGAGAAAAACGAGGTGCCGGTGGTGGCCATTGTGGGCTACACCAACGCGGGCAAGTCCACCCTGCTCAACGCACTCACCGGGGCGGACATTCCGGCCAACAACCGCCTGTTCGACACCTTGGACACCACCACCCGCACCCTGGACATCTCGGACACCTGCACGGTGCTCCTCTCGGACACTGTGGGCTTCATCTCCAAGCTGCCCCACCAGTTGGTGGACGCCTTCAAGGCCACTTTGGAGGAGCTGGAGTACGCCGACCTGCTGCTCCACGTCATTGACGTGTCCGACCTTCACTGGATGGAGCAGGCCCAGGTGGTGGAGGGTCTGATCCGGGAGCTGGGGGTGTCCGGCACACCCCGGCTGGAGGTGTTCAACAAGTGCGACCAGGTGCCCGGGGAGATCCTGCCCCACGGGGAGGACATCGTGGCCATCTCCGCCAAGACGGGGGCGGGACTGGACAGACTGCTGGCCGCTATTGAGAAGCGGCTGGACACCAGCAAGCGCCGGGTGACCATCCACATCCCTTACGACCGGGGCGGCCTGCTGGACGAACTGTACCGGGAGGCCAAGGTGGAGCAGGTGGAGTACACCGAAACCATGGATGTCATCGCGGTATGCACCCCCAAGACCATCGGCCGTTTGGGCCCCCTGGTGGAGGGGTGGACGCCCCATAAAGAGCCTTGGGAGGAATGAAGCCGTTGAAAAAGGCTGCGCCTTTTTCAACGGATCAGTTGCGGCCTGCCGCGGCGCACTTTGTCGGGGCAAGCTCCATATCCCTCGCTTCCGCCCATGGCGAAAGCCCAGCCATTGCGCTGCCCCTCCTCTCCCCACAAAACCCGCTGACGCTGGGCTTTTGCGGGGTTAAGGACTTGCCAGCCGGGGTGCGAACTCTGGGAGGCTTTTCAATAAGCTGTGAGCGCCGCCCGCCGGGCGGCGCTCTTTTCTCACCGGGCGGGGGCAGAGAGAATCAGGCAGTCCAGATCCTGGGCGTGCTGAAGCAGGTAGTCGGCCAAGCGCAGCCGGGTGTCGCCCAGCGCTTCCTGGGGCAGCAAAAGGGTACCCGGCGCCCGGGCATACCGCTCCAGAGCCTGGATGAGAACGGCATCCTCCATCAGGTCGTTGCAGGTAGCCCGCAGTTCCTCTAGCCAGAGATCAGGTTTTGTCATGAGGATCACCTCTACAAATAGCGTGTAAGGATTATAGCTCATAGCTCTATTTTTGTCAAGAGCTGAAAGCTCTAATTTTCATTCTGAGAGCTTACAGCTATAATAAGAGCGGTAGGTGATCAGAATGACAGACTATCGCGTGATTTTGAAAAAGCACCGTGAGAGAAAGGGGCTGAGCCAAAATAAGCTGGCCAAGCAGCTGGGCATTACCCAGACCTTTCTCAGCGAGATTGAGCGGGGCCGGAAGAACCCCTCCCTGGAGCAGTTCTTCCGCCTATGTGAAGCGCTGGACATCCGGCTATTTCCCGATGAGCAGGAGGAATGACCATGAAGAAACTGGAGACACCCCGCCTGCTGCTGCGGCCTTGGGAGGACGGGGACGCGCCGGTCCTGTGCCGCTGGGCTTCCGACCCGGAGGTGGGGCCCCGGGCGGGGTGGCCGCCCCACACCAGTGTGGAAAACAGCCTGGAGATCATCCACGGCCCGCTGGGCCTGCCGGAGACCTATGCCATCGTGTGGAAGCAGGCCGGAGAACCGGTGGGCAGTATCGGACTGTTCCCGCCGGAGAAATACTGCCCGCCGATGGATATGCCCGCCGGGGCGGTGCAGCTGGAGCTGGGCTACTGGGTGGCCCGGCCCTATTGGGGACAGGGGCTGGCGCCGGAGGCGGGGCGGGCGATGCTCTGTCGGGCCTTTGAAGATCTGGGCTGCGCGGTGGTTCATTGCAGCCATGGTGACTTTAACCACCAGTCCCGGCGGGTGATCGAGAAGCTGGGCTTTGCCTACCGCCTGACCCGGGACGCTGTGGACTCGGACGGGACGCCCCGGCCCACCTGCTGCTATGTCCTGATCCGGGCGGACTGGGAGAAGCAACACTGAAAGGGGAGGTTCCCCATGACCGAATACTATATTCCCACAGCCTCCGCTGAGGCGGAACTAGTGGAAAAGCGCTCCCGCTTCATTGGCCAGATCCAACCGGTGGAGACGGAGGAACAGGCCCGCGCTTTCCTGGAAGCGGTGAAAAAGAAACACTACGACGCCCGGCACAACTGCTGGTGCTATTTGCTGAAGGACGGGGCGGTGCGTTACTCCGACGACGGCGAGCCCCAGGGCACCGCGGGACAGCCCATGCTGGGGGTGTTCCAGAAGGAGGGGGTGACCAACCTGTGCTGCGTGGTCACCCGGTACTTCGGCGGCATCCTGCTGGGGGCGGGGGGCCTGGTGCGGGCCTATACCCAGGCGGCCAAGCTGGCCCTGGACGCCGCGGGCACCTCTGTGGTGCGCCGCTGGGTGGAGGTGGCGGTGGACTGCCCATACAGCTTCTTTGAGCGGGTCAAGGCAGAGGCCGCCGCCCAGGGCGGCGTGCCGGGGGAGATCATCTACGCCGCCCAGGTCACAGTCCAGGTGCTGTTGCCCGAGGAGCGGGCGGCGGACTTCGGAGCGCGGATGGTGGAGCTGTCCGCCGGGGCCTGCCGGGCCGTGGAATTGGGAGAAGTGTTCAAGCCCGTGCAAATCAAATAAGAAAAACGATCCCCCTGGGTACTGTTCGCGGAGGAACAGCACCCGGGGGGAATCCTTATGTGCTTAGTTATTTCCCGCTCTGACCTTGCTGGCTTTCTCCTTGTGCAGCAAGTCCCACAGGATCAGGATGGCACAGCCTGCCACCAGCACGCCCAGAATCAGAATGGCGCAGTTGCGGAAGAATTCCTGGGGCAGGATGGTGATGATCTGGTCGGTGGCGGGGTCAAAGATCCAGTTGTCCTTGCCGGGGAAGAAAATAGTGTGAAAAATGGTGAAGGCCCGGTTGAAGTCCAGGGCGGCCAAGGCTCCGATGACCAGGAACACGGCGCCCAGCCCGGCCCCCGCCCAGAAGGCGGGACTCCGGCCCAGAAGTTTGGCGGGTTTTCGCCGGGTGACGCGGCCCATCAGCAGCAGGATGACCAGCAGCAGGGCAGACTCGATCAACACCTGAAGGTCCAGCAGGAACAGGCTCCTCACATCGGTGAAGTGGTCCCGGCCGCGCTCTGACCAGCGCAATACTCCAGTAGAAAATTCGTCGGTTTGTCCAGTGCAGTAGTCCATCACCTCATCAAAGGCGGTGCGGATTTCCTCCTGGCTCAACCCCGTGCGTTCCTCCAGCCCCAGCGGGCCGATCTGAAGGTAGTAGAAGGGCCGGTACAGGATGGGAATTGCGATAGAGCCGGTGAGCAGCACCACGGCGGTGGTGATAGCGAGCAGGACGCTGAGCAGCCGGGAGGCTTTCACAGTGGGGGTATCTTTCATCAGGAGGACTCCTTTACAGGGAATGCGGATGCAGTGATGAGCACCTGGGAGGGCAGGTAGAACAGCCACATGCCCACCCGGGCGAATTGATACAGTGCGTCGGGCAGCAGGCCGGGGAGGTTGAAGATCCCCACGCACACATCGCAGCCCACAAACAGGGTGAGACCCAGGGCGAAGCGCCGCCAGCTCCGGCCCCTCAGCGTCCAGGCCAGACAGGCGTTGGACAGCAGCTGGGAGAAGTAGAGACAGCACAGCAGGTTCAGCGGGGTGGCCAGCCCTGTCCAGCAGACCGCTAGACCCAGCGCTAGGGCCAGCGCCCCGCGCAGCCAGAGAGCTGGGCCGGCCCCCGCCCGGCGCAGCCGGATGAGGTAAAGGATCTGCACGCCCAGAAAAATCGCCACCCCGATGCCGTAGTGCCGGTTCAGCACCAACAGGAACAGATCGGCCAGGGCGGTGAGGGCCAGGGCAGGGGGCACCAGACAGTCCCCGCTCCGCAGGGCCGCTCCACAGGAAACAAGGACGCACAGCAGGATGCCAGCGTATTTCAGCCAGATGGAGTCTGCCCCCAGCCCGGTGAGATCCATGGTGAGAAAGGCGGTGTACAGTGCCGCTTCCAAAGCGAGAAACAGGAAAACTGTGCTCCGGTGCATGATAGCCCCCCTTCGTCGATTGGCAACAGGATACCACAAAAAGGGGAAAATGAAAAGGGGGGGAGAGAAAGAAGCACCGCCGGGAATTGCCCGGCGGTGTGGTTCAATTGGCGTCTGTGTTGTCACGCTCGGGTTGGGCTTTGTTCACCCTGAATTTTGCCCGTCACTCCGGTCTATCCGGACTACTCACGACGGCTTTGAGGCTCCGTTCAACAGACCCCCTGCCACAGCATGGCGTCGGCCACCTTCAGGAACCCGGCAATGTTGGCCCCCGCCTGGATGTCGCCCTTCCTGCCATACTGTTCCGCGGCGGCGGCACAGGCCTGGTAAATGCCTTCCATGATGCCCTTGAGCTTGCCGTCCACCTCTTCAAAGCTCCAGCTGATGCGGCCGGAATTCTGGCTCATCTCCAGACCAGAGGTGGCCACCCCGCCGGCGTTGGACGCCTTGGCGGGGGCAAACATCAGCCCGGCGGCCTTGATGGCGGTGATGGCCTCGGGGGTGCAGGGCATGTTGGCCCCTTCAAACACGCCGATGCAGCCGTTGGCGATGAGGGCCTTTGCCGACGCCTCATCCAACTCGTTCTGGGTGGCGCAGGGCAGGGCGATGTCACAGGGCACCGTCCAGATGCCCGCGCAGCCCTCCACATACTTTGCGGTGGGCACATAGTTCAGGTAAGTCTTGATCCGGTCCCGCTTGACCTCCTTGATCTCCTGGATCACTTGATAATCGATGCCGTTCTCATCCACAATGTAGCCGTTGGAGTCGCACATGGCCACCACTTTGCCCCCCAGCTGGGTGGCCTTCTGGTTGGCGTAGATGGCCACGTTGCCCGATCCCGAGATGACCACCCGCTTGCCCTGGAAGGACTGGCCGTTGTCCTTGAGCTGGGCGTCGGCGAAGTAGCACAGGCCAAAGCCGGTGGCCTCGGTGCGGGCTAGGGAGCCGCCGTAGCTCAGCCCCTTGCCGGTGAGTACCCCAGACCACTCGTTGCGGATCTTCTTATATTGGCCGAACAGGAAGCCGATCTCCCGGGCGCCCACGCCGATGTCCCCGGCGGGCACGTCGGTGTCCGGGCCGATGTGGCGGTAGAGCTCGCTCATGAAGGACTGGCAGAAGCGCATGACCTCTCCGTCGCTCTTGCCCTTGGGATTGAAGTCGGAGCCGCCCTTGCCGCCTCCCATGGGCAGGGTGGTCAGGGCGTTTTTGAACACCTGCTCAAAGCCCAGGAACTTGATGACGGACAGGTTGACGGTGGGGTGGAAGCGCAGGCCGCCCTTGTAGGGGCCGATGGCGGAGTTGAACTGCACCCGGTAGCCCCGGTTGACCTGGACCGTACCCTGGTCGTCCACCCAGGGCACCCGGAACATCACCACCCGCTCGGGCTCCACCATGCGGCCGATGATGTTCTGCGATTCATAGCGGGGATCAGCCTCCACCACGGGCTCCAGGGACTCCAGAACCTCCTCCACGGCCTGGAGAAATTCCTGCTCATGGGCGTTGCGGGCTTTCAGGCCGTCCAGCACGGACAGCAGGTATGGATTTTTGATGGACATCGTTGTCAGACTTCCTTTCCTCATTGAAAGTAACGCTTTAGCAGACTACATTATTGTACACTATGGAGGCCGGGTTTGCAATAGGGAATCCGAAATCCTGCAAAATTGAGGAAGGGAAGCGCGCAGGCGGGCGGTTTTCGCATGCCGGGCATGTGATGTTGTACAACACCTGGAGAAACCCCGGAAAAGCGCCGCGCCGCTCCGTTTTGCAAGGCCCCAGAGCGGATAAGAAAACCCGGCGGCCCATTGGTGGGCCGCCGGGAGAAGGGCTGTAGGGATTGGGAAACGCTGTGCTTTATGCCAGTGCGGCGGTGTCCAGCGCGATCATCAGCTCCTCATTGGTGGGGATGAGCAGTACCTTCACCTTGGAGTCAGCGGTGGAGATAACGGTCTCCTTGCCCCGGGTGTTGTTGGCCTGGGCATCCATCTTCACACCCATAAACTCCAGGCCGGAGGCGATGGCCATACGCTGCTCAGGGGAGTTTTCGCCCACGCCGGCGGTGAAGATGATGGCGTCCACCCCGCCCATGGCGGCGGCATAGGCGCCGATGTACTTCTTCACGCCGTAGTTGAACAGATCCACCGCCAGGGCGGCCCGGGCATTGCCTTGCTCACCGGCCTGGGCCAGGTCCCGGAAGTCAGAGGACACGCCGGACACGCCCAGCACGCCGGACTTCTTATTGAGCACGTTAAGCATTTCCTTGATGTCCATATTGTACTTGCCCATCAGATACTCCAGGATGCCCGCGTCCAGATCGCCGGAGCGGGTGCCCATGGGCAGACCGGCCAGGGGGGTGAAGCCCATGGAGGTGTCCACGCTCTTGCCGCCGTCGATGGCGGTGACGGAGGAGCCGTTGCCCAGGTGGCAGGAGATGAGCTTGAGCGCCTCAATGGGCTTGCCCAGCATGACGGCGGCCCGTTCAGCCACATACTTGTGGGAGGTGCCGTGGAATCCGTAGCGGCGGACCTTGTCCTTCTCATAGTACTCGTAGGGCAGAGCGTAGGTATAGGCCACGGGGGGCATGGTCTGGTGGAAGGCGGTGTCAAACACGGCCACCTGGGGCACATCGGGACCCATGACAGCCTGGCAGGCCTTGATACCGGTGATGTTGGCGGGGTTGTGGAGGGGGGCCAGGGGGATGCA
>DVKM01000077.1 GCA_018716015.1 Candidatus Enterenecus stercoripullorum
TGGCATGGAGGTGGCTATGGACGAGGTCCTCAAGCAGAACAAGGTCTGCGAGGCCGCTATCTGCTACACCGGCGACATCCTGGACCCCAAGCGGGACCGCTACACCCTGAAGTACTACGTGAACATGGCCAAGGAGCTGGAGAAGCGGGGCGCCCACCTGCTGTGCATCAAGGATATGTCCGGCCTCCTGAAGCCCTACGCCGCCAAGAAGCTGGTCACCGCCCTCAAGAACGAGGTCGGCCTGCCCATCCACCTGCACACCCACGACACCACCGGCAACCAGGTGGCCGCCTACCTGATGGCCGCCGAGGCGGGGGTGGACATTGTGGACTGCGCCACCGCGTCCCTGTCCAGCCTGACCAGCCAGCCCTCCCTGTCCGCCGTGGTGGCCGCCCTGGAGGGCCAGGAGCGGGACACCGGGCTGGACCTGCGGGAGATCCAGCGGCTGGATAACTACTGGGCGGATGTGCGCCTGCGGTACGAGACCTTCGACGAGGGCCTGCGCAGCCCCACCACCGACATCTACCGCTACGAGATCCCCGGCGGCCAGTACACCAACCTGTACCCCCAGGTGGTGTCTCTGGGCCTGGGCTCCCGGTTTGAGGAAGTCAAGGAGATGTACCGCACCGTCAACGAGATGCTGGGAGACATCGTCAAGGTGACCCCCTCCTCCAAGATGGTGGGCGATCTGGCCATCTTCATGGTGCAGAACGATTTGACTCCGGACAACATCGTGGAGCGGGGCAAGAGCCTGGCCTTCCCCGACAGTGTGGTGAGCTACTTCAAGGGCATGATGGGCCAGCCCGCCTGGGGCTTCCAGCCCGAGGGCCTGCAGGAAGTGGTGCTCAAGGGCGAAACGCCCATCACCTGCCGTCCCGGCGAGCTGCTGCCCCCCGTGGACTTTGACAAGACCCGCCAGGAGATGGGCCGGTTCATGGATCCCGAGCGGATCGACACCCGGGCTATGCTGTCCTACTGCCTGTTCCCCAAGGTGTACGAGGACTTCCACAAGCACCGCCAGGAGTATGGCTATATCATGCGCATGGGCAGCCATGTGTTCTTCAACGGCCTGGCCATCGGCGAGACCAACAAGATCAACATTGAGGACGGCAAGACCCTGGTCATCCGCTACCTGGGCCTGGGCGACCAGAACGAGGACGGCACCCGGGTGGTCAACTTCGAGCTCAACGGCATGCGCCGGGAGGTGGCCGTACCCGACAAGCGGGCCCAGGTCAAGGGCAAGAGCGTGGTGCTGGCCGACCCGGAGGACAAGAGCCAGGTGGGCTCCTCCATCCCCGGCATGGTGTCCAAGGTGAACGTACGCCCCGGCGACGAGGTGAAGGAGAACCAGGTGCTGGCGGTCATCGAGGCCATGAAGATGGAGACCTCGGTGGTGGCCCGGATGGACGGCATTGTGGACGAGGTATTCATCAAGGAAGGCACCTCTGTCAAGGCCGGCGAGCTTCTGATGACCATGAAGGTGAAGGACTGATTCCCCCGCGAGCCGGCCTTGACCCATGGGGCCCCCGAAAAAACCCAGCATAGCGGTTTTTGCGGGGAGAGGAGGCGCAAGGGAGCGGGCGCAGTTTTCACCGCCAGGTGGAAACGAAGCAAAGTGAACTTTGTGCCGACGACGGTGAGCTTTTGATGACCATGAAGGTGAAAAACCGATCCTTTTCCATAAAGAAAAAATTCCCGGAAGCGGTCCGCTTCCGGGAATTTTTTGTGAGTAGGTTTATTCCCCGGCCATAGCTTTGGGGGCGGCGCGCCCCGCTGGGACTGCCCGGCCGAAACAACTCCCGCCCCCACTGGGGCGGGAGCTGCTTTGTTAGATCGGGTCAGCCTTCCTCAGCCATGGCCTTGGCGGCGGCAATCGCCTTCTCCTGGGCGGCGGGGGGGCAGTCCTCGTAGCGCACAAAGTGGAAGGTGAAGGAGCCCCGGGACTGGGTCATGGCCCGCAGATCGATGGCGTAGCTGGACATCTCCGCCATGGGCACCTCGGCGGTGATCACCTGGCCGCCGCCGGGCACGGGGTCCATCCCCATGACGCGGCCCCTGCGCTTGTTGAGGTCGCCGATCACGTCGCCCATGTAGTTGTCGGGGACGGTGACCTTCAGCTCGCCCACCGGCTCCAGCAGCACGGGATTAGCCTCGGGCAGAGCGGCCTTGTAGGCCAGTTGGGCGGCGGTCTTGAAGGCGATCTCGGAGGAGTCCACCGGGTGGTAGGACCCGTCGTACAAAACGGCCTTCAGGTTGACCACCGGGTAGCCCGCCAGCACCCCGTGGAGGCAGGCCTCCTTGATGCCCTTCTCCACCGCGGGGAAGAAGTTCTTGGGCACCGAGCCGCCGAACACCTCTTCGGCAAAGACGGGTTCCTCGCTGTCCGGGTTGGGCTCGAAGCGGATCCACACGTCGCCGAACTGGCCGGAGCCGCCGGTCTGCTTCTTGTGCCGGCCCTGCTTGGACACGGTCTTGCGGATCTTCTCCCGGTAGGGCACCCGGGGCTCGGACAGCTCCACGTCCACCCCGAAGCGGTTTTTCAGCTTGGACACCAGCACATCCATCTGGATGTCGCCGGCGGTGGTGATGACCATCTGGTGGGTCTCGGCGTTGTTGACTACGGTGAAGGTGGGATCCTCCTCATTGAGCTTGGAAAGGCCCGCGGCCACCTTATCCTCCTGCCCCCGGACCTTGGGGGCAATGGCCTTGGAGTAGTTGGGCTCGGCAAAGGGGATCTGCTTGAGGGCCACCACCTTCCGGGGGTCGCACAGGGTGTCCCCGGTCTTGACCCGCTCCATCTTGCCGATGGCGCCGATGTCGCCGCAGCCCAGCTCCTTGACCTCTTCCGCCTTCTTGCCCCGCATGACGTACAGCCGGCCCAGCTTCTCGCTGGTGCCGGTGCGGGAGTCCACCAGGGTCAGGTCGGGAGTGAGGGCGCCGGACAGCACCTTCACATAGGAGTATTTGCCGTACTGGTCGGACACGGTCTTGAACACAAAGGCCGTGGGCACGCCGCCGGAGGACACCACGAACTCCTCCGTCTCGCCATCCTGGCGGGTGGCCTTATGATAGTTGCCCTCCATAGGGTTGGGCAGCAGATCGGCGATGAAATCCATCAGCATCAGGCTGCCCATGCCGTTGATGGCCGAGCCGCACAGCACCGGGAACAGGGACAGCTCCCGCACGCCCTGGCGCAGGCCCTGGATCATCTCGGGATAGGTGAAGGCCTCGCCGGAGAAGAACTTGTCCATGAACTCCTCGCTGGTCTCCGCCACCGACTCCTTCAGCGCGTCGTTGAACTGGGTGACCACCTCGTCCTTGCCCTCGGGGATGTCAATCTCCACCTGCTTGCCGTCCCGCATCTCATAGGCCCGCTTGTTGAGCACGTCGATGATGCCGGTGACCTTCTTGCTCTCGTCCCAGATGGGGACCACCACGGGGGCGATCTTGTTGCCGTACTTTTCCCGCAGCGCGTCGAAGGTGGCGTTGTAGTCGGAGTTTTCCTCATCGGTCTTGGAGATATAGAGGAAGCGGGGCATGTTGCGCTCCTGGCAGTACTGCCAGGCCTTTTCCAGGCCCACGGAGATGCCGTCCTTGGCGGAGCAGACAATGATGGCCGCGTCGGCAGCCCGCAGGGCCTCCATCACCTCGCCGGCGAAGTCGAAGCTGCCCGGGGTGTCCAGCACGTTGATCTTACAGCCCTTATATTCCACAGGGGCCACGGCCAGAGAGATGGAGATCTGGCGCTTGACCTCCTCCGGATCATAGTCACAGGTGGTGTTGCCGTCCGCGGCCCGCCCCATCCGGTCGATGGCGCCGGTGAGATACAGAAGGCTCTCGGCCAGGGCGGTCTTTCCGCTTCCCCCGTGGCCCAGCAGACAGACGTTGCGGATATTTTGCACAGAATAGCTCATGTCTTGCTTCCACTCCTTCACGATGAATGCGATCCGTTCTCCCGGAGAAGCCCCGCCGGGAGGACTGCTATCAGCAATTATACAATAAAAAGTGGAGGTTGGCAACGCCTATTTGAGGATTTTGACCAAAATATTTTTGGGCAGAAAAGAACCCGCCCCCAGGAGAAGACCTGGGGGCGGGTTTGGCCGGTAGCAAGCGCCAGTGTGAAGCGGGGCGCCTGCCTGGGGCTCAATCCTCTGCCAGGATCAGCTGGCAGGTCCCCGAAAAGGAGCCGTTCCCCTCCACGGCGTAGGGGATGCCTTGTTCCTCCAGCAGCTTGATAAAAGCCAGGGCCTCCCGGCCGGACAGCACCGCTCCGTCCGGAGAGGCGGCGTCCACCACGTCCTCCCAGCCTTGGGGGAGCCGGCCAAAGGTGACCAGGGTATCGGTGGGAGAGGGAACAAGCTCGTGAGCGTCCGTCGAGGGAGCGGATTCCTTGGCCCGGGGATCGGCGGCATAGGCATGGGGCTGGACGGCGGCGGTGTCAGGGCCGACTGCCGCCGTGCCCGGGGTATCCCGCCAGGGCTGGGCGACGCCAAGGGCCACCGCCAGCGCCGCACAGGCGGCCAGGGCGGCCCAGCGCCGGAAATGGAGGACCTTGCCCTTCCTCCGGGCGGGCTGCTGGGGGGGAAGGCTGCCCATGATTTTTTGGTGCAAGTCTTCTGGAACGGAACAGTCCAGGGAGCGCAGGGCCTCAGACTGCTGGGACAGCGCTTCAAACAGGGCCCTGCACCCGGGGCAGCCGGCCAGATGGGCGTTCAGTTCGGCCTGGTCCTTCGGGGACAAAGAACCGTCCAGCGCCTGGCTCATGAGTTCCAGATACTGGTCACAATCCATAACCGCCGCCTCCCTTCTGTGGATTCTTCTGTATGGATAGACGCAGGGGGATGAAAAAAGTTCCCGCCGGAGAGAAATTTTTTTGGCCTTTCTGCCCAGTATGTGGGACGGCTAAAGATCCTCTCGCAGGAGCTTGGCCAGGGCCAGCCTGGCCCGGGCCACCCGGGACTTCACGGTACCGGGCGGCAGGTCCAAAATTTGGCCCATCTCCTCGTAGGTGGCGCCGTGGATCTCCCGGAGCACCAGCACCTGCCGGTGCTCGGCCGACAGCAGGGCTAGCCCTTTGGCCACCGCCCGGCGCAGCTCCTTTTGCTCCAGGTTTTTTTCCGGCGCAGAGGCTGGGTCGGCCAGCTGGCCGTCCCAGCTCCGGTCATCGTCATCCAGGGAGAGGTCCCCCCGGCGCTTTTTCTCCCGGCGCAGCAGGTCGATGGCGGCGTTGCCCGTCAGCCGGTACAGCCAGGTGGAAAAGGAGCTGCCCCCCTGAAAGGCGGGCAGCCCACGCCAGGCCTTGAAGAACACTTCCTGGGTGACGTCGGCGGCGTCCTCCGGATGGCCCAGCAGCCCCAGAGCCTGGCGGTAGACCTGCTTTTCATAGCGCTCCACCAGCCGCCCAAAGGCGGCCTGATCGCCGTTTTTTGCCTGTTGGACCAGTTCCTGCTCCTCCATGAGGACACCCCCTTTGTGCCTTTCAAAAAGTAAGCTTTTTGAAAAGAAGATTGCAGCCGCCTGCGTCGCACTCGCTGTGCCCGCACGCTTGCCGGCTGAGCAGTGTTTTTGTCCAGGTACACGCCCCGGCCAAAAACAAATTAGATTCTCTTTGCGCTTGCGTGGGCAACCCCGCAAGGCTTGCCCCAAACTTTCAGCACAGGTCCCGCAAGATGCCCTTTGTCACCTCGTAAAAATCCTGGGCGGTCTCCATCCGGCAGACCTGCTCCTTCCAATAAGAGGCGTAGGGCACTCCCCGGAGATACCAGGCGTAGTGCTTGCGCATCTCCAGGCAGGCGATCTTTTCCCCCTTCTGCTCCAGGGCCAACTCAAACTGCCGTACGGCCACCTCCACCCGCTCCGACAGAGGGGGCAGGGGCGGGATCTCCTTGCCCGCCACGGCGGCGGCGCACTGCGCCAGCAGCCAGGGGTTGCCGAATGCCCCCCGGCCCACCATCACCATGTCCGCGCCGGTATAGCGCAGGATCCGGACGGCGTCCTTGGCTTCAAACACGTCGCCATTGGCGATGACGGGGATGGACACCGCCTGCTTCACTTCCCGGATATAGTCCCAGTTGGCCGTGCCGGAGTACATCTGGGCCCGGGTGCGGCCATGGACGGCCACGGCGGCTACTCCGGCCTCCTCCAGGCGGCGGGCGAAGTCCACACAGTTGATGGATCCCTTGTCCCAGCCCAGCCGGAACTTTACTGTGACGGGCACCCCCGCCGCTCCCCGGATGACGGCCTTGATCACCCGCACCGCCTTGTCCGGGTCCCGCATAAGGGCAGAGCCGTCCCCGGAGTTGACCACCTTGGGGACGGGACAGCCCATGTTCACATCCAGAATATCCGCCCCGGACTTCTCCAGGGCCAGTGCCGCCCCCCGCTCCATACACTCCTCGTCTGAGCCGAAGACCTGCACCCCGGCGGGATGCTCCTTGGGCCCCAGCTGGAGCAGGGTGGGGGTCTTTTTATCGCCGTAGCACAGGGCCTTGGTGCTGACCATCTCAGTGACGGTATAGCACTCGGACAGCTCCCGGCACACCGTGCGGAAGGCCAGGTCGGTGACCCCGGCCATGGGGCCCAGCACGATGGGGGATGGGATTTCCACGTTTCCTATTTTCACGAAAAAACTCCTTTTCTACCGCGGGCCCGGGGAAAACCAGCTGTGGGGGGCCGCGGCGCTCAATGGCAGTATCATACCATATTTCCCCCGCGGGGGCAAGACAGGTTCCGACGGGCTTTTCCTCCGAATGGAAGTATAATCATGCCTACGAAAAAAACCAAAGCGGAGGGAAATTTCATGACTGCCAAAGAAAAGGCCCGAAAGGACAAACGGGACAAGCCCGCCTGGAAGCTGCCGGTGCCCCTGGCCGCCCGCCTTTCCGACTGCGCGGTGCGCTTCCTGCTGGGGGCAGTGCTGTCCGGGGCGGAGATCCAGGGGGGGCACGCCCTGTTTGGCCTGGCCCTGGTGGGGGTGTGCCGCCCCGGCGGAGAGGGACTGGCGGCTTTGCTGGGGGCAGCCCTGGGCTACCTGTCCTTCCGGGGATTTGTGGGGGGGCTGCGTTACATTGCCGCGTCCATGATGGTGTACGCCGTGGCCCTGGCCCTGGGGGAGTTTCAGATCTACCGCCGGCGCTGGTTCATGCCCCTGACCTGCGCGGCCCTGAACGGACTGGTGGGCTTTGTCTACCAGTCCGCCGCCGGCTGGGACGGCCCGGCCATCGCAGGTTTTGTGGCCGAGGTGGCGCTGACGGCGGGGGCGGTGTACTTCTACCGCCTGGCCTTCCAGCTGTGGGAGGCCCACCGGCCGGGGGAGAAGCTCACCACGCAGCAGTTGGCGGGGGCGCTGGTGCTGGGGGCCACCCTGCTGATGACCTTGGAGCGGGTGGAGGTGGCGGACAGCTACTCCCTGGGACGGGTGCTGTGCGTGCTGGCGGTACTCATCGCCGCCTGGAAAGGCGGGGTGGGGATTGGGTCTGCCGCCGGAGTGGCGGCGGGGCTGGCCATGGATCTGGCGGGGGGCGTGCCACCCTACCACACCATTACCTATGCCCTGCCGGGACTGGTAACCGGGCTGTTTGCCGGGCAGAGCCGCCTGCTGTGCGCCCTGGCCTACCTGCTGGCGGGGGGATCGGCGGCGCTGTGGACCTGGAGCGATCCGGCAGGGACGGCCCAGCTCTGGGAGATCGCGGCGGGCTGCGCGCTCTTCCCGCTGCTGCCCGACCGGCTGCTGCGCCGGCTGTCCGCCCTGGCCCGTCAGGAGGAACCGGAGGGGGAGAATGACCGGGCCAGGCAGCTGGCGGTGCGCCACCTGCGCTCAGCGGCCACTGCGTTCCGAGCGGTGTCCGGCGGCCTGCGGGGGGCCTTTCAGGCCCAGCCGGCAGTCAACGACGCCGACGCCGCCCGCCTGTTCGACCGGGCGGCGGAGCGGGTGTGCGCCAAGTGCCGGCAGCGGGAGCGGTGCTGGCAGAAGGAGTACCAGTCCACCCGCACCGCCCTGGGGGATGCCCTGAATCCCATGCTGGACCGGGGAGAGGGACTCCGGGAGGACTTCCCCTCGTACTTTGCCGGGCGCTGCGTGCAGTTTGACGCCTTTCTGGGCCAGGCCAACCGGGAACTCACCACTCTGCTCCAGCGGCGGCGGTACGACAGCCGGGTGCGGGAGAGCCGGGCGGCGGTATGCGCCCAGTACGGTCAGCTGGCCCAGGTGCTGGATCAGGCGGCCATGGAGGCGGCCCGGGAGCCGGCGGTGGACGTGCGACGCCAGCGGCTGGTCAAGCAGCGCATGGCCGCCCTGGGGCTGGAGGGCCGGTGTACCGTCTATGAAGATGAGTACGGCCACCTGCGCTTGGAGGTGGAGGGTCCCGGTGTGGAAAAGCTCACCCAGGCCGGGGAGGTGTCCCGGCTGTCCGCCCTGCTGGGCTGCCCCATGAGAGCGGAGGAAAAGGGGGAACGGGGCCGGGCCTGCCTGAGCCAGCGGGAACCCCTGGTGGCGGTGGCAGGAGTGGCCGCCGCCGATCGGGAGGGCCAGGCGGTGAGCGGCGATACAGGGGCCTGGTTCAAGGACGAGAGCGGCAAGCTCAACGTGATTTTGTGCGACGGCATGGGCAGCGGCGCCGCCGCCCGGGGGGACAGCGACTGCGCCCTGCGGCTGTTGGAGAAGTTTCTCCGGGCGGGGCTCACCCCGGAGGGGGCGCTGAAAACCGTGGGGGAGGCCCTGGCCCTGCGGGGAGAGGAGCAGGGGGGCTTCACCACGGTGGACCTGCTCCAGGTGGACCTATATAGCGGTAAGAGCGCCATTTACAAGTTTGGGGCGGCCCCTACCTACCTGCGCCGGGGCGGCGAGGTGGAGCGTCTGGAGGGCAGCTCCCTGCCTGCGGGGCTGTCCACAGGGGAGCCGGACCTATTTCCCCTGACCCTGGACGCGGGGGACTGTGTGGTGCTGGTGAGTGACGGAGTGGCTACGGGAAAGGACGACGGATGGCTGCGCCAGGCCCTGGCAGACTTCGACGGCCTGTCCCCACAGGAGCTGGCCGGGCGCATCCTCCAGGAGAGCGGGGCGCGCATGGGCGCCGGGGACGACCGGACGGTGATGGTGCTCAAGCTGGATGTGCGCAAATGAGGGGCAGGACGCGGAAAAATAGAGCGGGGGCCGGATCCTTGAGGGATCCGGCCCCCGCTTTGCGCTGTGTACCGCCGGTTCTTGCCCTTAGACGGACAGGCTCCGCAGACCCTTGGCCCGAATGGGGGCGGCGGTATACCGGGCCAGGCCAATGGCCTGGGTAGCTTTCGCCCCGGTCAGTGCGGCCGCGGACTGGGTGGCAGTGTTGGCGATGGCCAGGCCGGTGATGTCCAGCGTGCCGCCGCCCACGCTGCCAATCATCTTGGCAGGCTCACGGGTGGCCACTTCATCATAGGAGAAGGGACGGATGTTCTCTTCCGTGAAGGTGTACAGCTCGCTTCTGGCGTTGGTCACGTAGTAGGCTTCCATGGCCGCATCATAGGTAAACTCGGTGCTGCCCTGGGTGATGCTCAGCCCCTCGACCCAGCCCAGGAAGGTGCAGGTACCGCTGCCGCTGAAGCTATCGATCTGGTACAGGAAGGTATCTCCCTGGCTGACGCACAGGGCCACCACCTGGCCGTCCACGATGGTCACGCCGTACACGCTGCCCTGGCTGGGCATGCCGGCCACCGTGGGCATGACATGGCTGGAAGGCAAACTATTGCCAGCTCGCACGTTTGGTACATAGTACTGGTAGACATAGAGTCCACAAGCCAGATAGACCATGTTATTCGCGGGATCATAAACCAGGTCGTTGTAAGAGTTGGTGTAGGTCTGCAGCGTACCCACATAGGTACTTATCCTGCTGTCCATATTGTAAAGGTACAGTGTGGGATTGCCCCCGGAGCTGGTGGCGTAGTACACGTCCCTGCCATGGACGTCCATGCCTACCACATTGCTCGCCTGGGGGATGGTATGAATTACAGTATACTCACTGGGGACGTTGGGGTTGAAGGAGATCAGCCGCCGATCTGCCGTGATGGCATAGGCGAGGGTATTCCCCGCTTCCTCCTCAGACAGCACCCGTACCGTACAGGTGGCCGTGGCGTTGGGATTCTGGGCGGAGGCGACGGTGATGGTGGTCGTACCCTCGCGCACCGCGGTGACTTCGCCGTTGCTGTCCACGCGGGCAATTCCATTATTACTGGAGCTCCAGGTTACGCCCCGGTTGCTGGCGGAGTCAGGCTGGACCTGGGCGGTCAGAGTGACGGTTTCGCCCACTTTCAGCTGGACGGTCTGCAGGTTGAGGGTCACGCCGCTCACAAAGTCCATCTCGGGCAGTTCATCCTCCTCGGGGATGGCGCACAGCAGGCCCAGATAGGCGTTGCCTATTTTGCTGCCGCCGTTGAGATACAGGGCGATCTTGCCCAGGGCGGCGGCGGGATAGGTGGTCCCCGTCCCGGCGTCATTCAGCTGGATCATGAACAGCCCGTCGCTCACCCCGGCATAGTGGTCGGTGGCGTGGAGGTAGAGCCGGTTGGTGCCGTAATCATAGGTCATCTGGGAATTGTGATACCTGCTGTTCTCATAGGAGCGCACCGTAGCGGACAGGGTAGTGACTTCTGAGGCAGACACCTTATTGTTCGAAACGGTCAGCCGGTAGACGGTTGCCGTCCCCGTGCTGCCGGAGCCGGCGGCGTACAGGGCGCCGTCCTTCCCAGCGGCCAGGGTGTAGACCGTTTCCTGCAAGGTGTCAACCAAGGTCAAGTTACCAGTGCTCAGGTTCACCCGCATCAGCTGGCGTGTGCCGCCGTGCAGGGCCAGGGCATACATGGTGCCGGTGGTGTAGTCAAAGGCCATGTCCACCACTGTAGACCCGGTCCATTTGCCCAGGATGTTGTAGTCCTGAGGATTGCTGGCGGATATCCGCAGGAAGTTGCCTCCGTCCTCATAGGCGTAGTAGGAGCCGTTGTAGTACTCGCCCGCCCGGAGGTCATAGTAGTCCAGCACCCGCTGGCCCGGGGTGGAGGACTGGGGCATGGCGTCGGGCACAGTGATCCAGAAACCGTAGTACCCGGTGGCGGTATCCTGGTTTAGGACGGCCATCAGGTTCCCGCCGGCAGGAAGGACGGTGAAGGTCACAGAGTCGGTGAATGTATTGCCGTTCCGGTCGTTGAGGGTGGCGGTGATGGTGACCTTGCCTTCCTTCTTGAAGGTGACGTTGCCGAAGCTGTCCACGGTGGCCACGCTCTGGTTGTCAGACGTCCAGGTCTTAGCCCGCACCGTGGGCCGCTCAGGGTCGGTTTTGGCCGCCAGTTGGATGGTAGCGCCCACCATAGCGGTGCGCTCCTCATCCCCCTCGATCCACATATCTTCCACGGGGATGATGGTGGTCTCCGGTTCGTTCTCGGGGATGGTGAACAGCACGGTCTGCTCCACGCCGTCGGCCATCTGCACATAGCCCAGCTTGGAGACCTGTGCCCGCAGGGTGGAATCGCTCTCCTCCAGCACCACCAGCAGCAAGGGGTTATCGCTGCTGCTGGAGGGGGCCCAGTAGATGTTGCCGCTGTTGTAGTCATAGGTCATGGCGGCATAGTTCCAGTACTCCGCCCCGGCGGCGCCTACATGGGTGCAAACCAGGGTATCCGGGTTGACGGTGTACAAGTTACCGTTCATGCTGCCCATCAGGATGGTGGTCTCCTCCCCTTCGCAGATGACGGCCATAGCGGTCATGACATACTCGGAAGAGTTTACCGAGGTGGTGAACTGAAAGGTGCCCAGGGAGTCGATCAGGCCGGTCTGGGTGTCTACGATGACGAGCCCGCCGTTGGTCAGGTCCACACCGTACATCCGACCGGTGTTGTAGTCGATGCCCAGGTTACCGATCTCAATGCCCGGGGTGCGGCTGATCTCTACCGGCTGGCCGATGGTGCCATCCGCCTCTACCTTGCTCCGGTACACCACGGTACCCACATAGGCGGACATCCCACCGGTGTTTCTGGGGTACTCCACGGTGTACAGATAGCCCTCGTAGTAGGCCCCGCCCTGCCACATGTGGGAGGACGACCCAATCGCGGTGGTATTCCTGGGATTGGTGGCGGTGTAGGTGACCCAATTCATGGCGCTGGAGCCGCCGGCGGTGGCAACGAAGCCGTAAAGTTGCGTCTCAGCGGACCGCACGTGGATGATGGCGGTGTCGGTGCTGTCTACCCAGTTCTGGGCATTGGCATCCCACACCTGGGCCTGGGCCGTAATGGTGGCCGTGCCCTCGCCCACGGCGGTGACCACGCCGTTGTTCACCGTGGCCACGTCTGGGTTATCGGAATTCCAAGTGACGGTCTGCGCCTCGGCGTTCCAGGGGGACCAGCTCACACTCAGGGTGGTAGTCTGCCCCTCCAGCAGGTAGGCCTCCTGAGGGCTGATGCTGAACCCGGTGGGCTGGTTGCCCATCCCGAACAGGTCAGAGGGCTGATCCGTGGGCACGAACAGGGCGGAAGTGCCGGAATGGCCCAGGGTGCCCACGATCTCCGCCGGGCAGTTCTCATCCAGGCTGGGATCAATCTTCAGAATCCGGCACAGGTGGCTGTAGCCGTACCCGTTAGGGGTCTGGCTGTGGGCCGCCCAGTAGATCACGTCCTGCTCATGATCATAGGCCATGGACTGGATCACGTTGACCCCGCTGAAGCCGGACAGGCTGGTGAACTCGTCGATGATGCGGATTCTCTCACAATTCCCGGTGTCTGGGTCAATGGTCCACAGGGTACCGGTGGCGCTGATGCCGTAGAAGACACCCTCGTCGGAGATGGTCAGGCACACCATTTCCTCCCCATCGGTAAGGCCGGTGAGCTCGTGGAGTTCCCGGATATAGGGTTCCCCACCCGCGGGGAAGACGATCTCGTACAGATAGTTTTTCCCGCCGTACGCCCCACCGGTGATGTTGCCGTCATAGGTCCAGCCCACGGCGAACAGGCGGTCCTGGCCGGAGGCGTTATACTGTAGGGCCATGTCGTACAGAGTCTGGAAGCCATTCTGGAACTCCGCCGCCCCGGCGGATTCGATGATGGTCTGAGAGCTCCAATAGGACCCGTAGGGGGTGAGCACTACCACGTCGCCGTCGCTGCGCTGGGCCACCACATAGCCGTCCACATACTCGCCGGAGAAGTAGGTGGTGGTGGAGAAGGTCTCGTTGCGGGCGTCGTCCAGGGTCTCCTTATCCACGCTGAACCAGCCCAGGTCCACTCCGTCGGCCACGGTGATGTTCTCGCTGCCGTACAGACGGCCCGAATCCAGTTCTTGGATGGTGGGATTCTCTACATCCGTGCCCGTCAGGTGGACGTCCAGCTGCGTCTCGTTACAGGCGTAGTCGGCCACGACGATGGTGAAGTCGGAGCCCAGGCCGGTGACGTCAATCGCTTGCTGGTAGCGCGTTCCCGCCTGGACGGTGGCTGCCGGCTCATACCTGCCCACGATGTCTCCGTTCTCGTTCTCCACCAGAATGGCGGCGATGTTGGTGTTGTCCTGCAGGTCCAGGGTGAGCACCGCCCGGCCGCCCGAGGTGTCCAGGGCGCTTTGCAGGTCGCTTCCGTTATGGATCTGGGGGGCCTCGGTGTCCATGGTCGCCTGGAAGGACCAGCTGTCGTCCGCCACCAGGTCCCCGTCGTCCAGGAAGGCCTCAACCTTGTAGGTTACCCGGGTCCCGTTGGGTACCAGGTTACCCAACTTGTCTGTGCCGTTCCAGACATAGTTCTCACTCAAGGTGGAGTTGTAGATGTAGAAGTACGAGACCATGCCATAGGTGTCGCTGTAATAGCTCTTGGTGTTGTAGTCCCAGTCCAGGGTGAAATACTCCTGACCGGTGGCAGTATTCTCCACCGTGAAGCGCAGCAGCCTGGCATTGCGCAGCAGGCCCAGGTCGATCTCCACCATGGGGTTGATCTGAGAAACGGCGTTGTATGCGTCTCCGGTGCGCTGGCTGGCCCGGACATAGGGGTTGGTACCCAGCTGGTTGTCATAATAGGTGTACACCACCGGATCGAACAAGCTGGTCTGGCCCTCCAGCTCGTTCACCCCGTCAAACACCGGGGCGGCGGACCAGTCGCCGTAGAAGCCCAGGATGGGCATGGTCAGGTTCTCCGCAACCTCCCCGCTGGTGCTCTCGGCGTACAGGTAGCCCTCCACGAACATGCCGTTGGGGAACTGGTGGAGATAGGCCTGATCGTTTGCCGTCAGGGTGATGGCGGCGGTGAAGGTCATGGTCTCCCCGGCGGGCACGGTGACCTGATCGTCCGCGCCGGCCAACTGGAAGGTTTCCAGCATGTCCACAGCCACGTCACGCTCGGCAAAGTACGCGATCATGACTGCAACGTCCTCCCGGTCAACATCGCCGTCATCGTTCACATCCCGGTAGATATAGCGCGGATTAGTGTCGGGAATGGCGGTCGTATCCCCATTCACAGACTGCAGCAACACCCGGGCGTCCGCCGTAGTGAGCGTCCCGTCCCCGTTGAAGTCGTACAACAGTCCCCTTCCCAGGCCGTCGCCGCTGACCACCACTTCTGCCTCCAGGGCATGGGGCTGGTTGCCGATCAGGCCGCCGGTGAGGTAGGTCTCGGTGAGCAGGGAGGAGTCAAAGCGATAGGTCTTGGGCGCATCCGAGAGGTTGGTGATGGTAAAGGTGAACGTATATGTACCATTGGAGCTGTCGCCTACCTCTGCCTTGGGCCGGCCATAGTTCGCGGCCGGGTTGGACAGGTAGGCCTCCGCCTGGGTGGCGCCCTCCAGGTCCACCAGGCCCGCCCCCTGCTGCCGGGGGGAGTACTCCAGGCCGATGCTGTACTCGATGGGGTCGGCGGTGCTCATGAGCAGGTTGGCCGCCACCTCCCAGGTGTCTGAGTTCTTGGGAAGGTTCAGGTCCTCCCGCAGGTACTGGTTCAGCACCGCCATGGCCCCGGCCACCTGGGGGGAGGCCATGGAGGTCCCGCTCATGTAGCCGTAATAGTTTGTGACGCCGCCCCCATTGTAGGAGGGGTCCCGGGTGGAGTAGATGTTGCCGCCTACGCCGGTGATCTCCGGCTTCAGTTCCAGGTTGGAGGTGGACCCCCAGGAGGAGAAGCTGCTCATGGCGGCGTTGGAGTGGAACTCCTTGGCCCCGTCGGTACACACCGTGAGGGTCCCGGTGCCCAGATCCGCCAGGTACTGGCCGTCGGTCTGGCTGATGGACACGCAGGGGATATCATTTGCGCCGGTGTTGGTCTGCATGTTGAGCGTGCCCGTGGTGTTGTTGTACACCACGCAGGCGATGGCGCCCTTGCTCTGGGCGATGGTCTGCTTGTCCTGGAAGGACACGCCGCCGCCCCGGGCCACCACCACCACTTTGCCGTTCACGTCAATGTCATTCCCACTGTCATCCAGATAGCTGTCCGTGTCCCCGTACCCGTCCAGCACCACGAAGTTCAGCGTTTGGCCGGTGTACTTTCCGAACAGGTCGTTGTAGATTCCGGTGTCATTGTAGCCGATGTCCCGGCCGCCCACGGTGAAGTAGAGCTGGGTCACCGCGTCGTTATCGGCGGAGGCCACGCTCAGGGCGGCGGGATAGGTGCTGGGGGTGCCCACCAGGCCCACGTCGGGGTTGCCCGCCAGAGAGTAGCCCCCGAAGTTATTGCCATAGGCGCTGTTGGTGTCGTTTCCGGCGGCGATGACCACCTGAACGCCGGCGTTTTCCAGCTCTGTCAGGATCGCGGTCATATTCGCGTCGTTATCGGTGAAGCCGGCGGCGGAGCCCAAGGAGAGGTTGGCCACGTCCACATTCAGCTCCACGCAGTCCTCCAGGGCGGCCATCACCACGTCCCAGTAGGCCCCGTCCCCGGAAAACACCTGCATGACCAGAACCTGGGCGTCCGGAGCCACCCCCACCACGTCGGTGTTATCCAGCCGGTTGGCCGCGGCGATGCCCGCCACATGGGTGCCGTGGTCGCTGCCCGCCCCGTTGTGGGACACATCCGTGTTGTTCAGGGCGTAGTTGTAGGCAAAGGGCACCTTCGTGCTGACATAGACGTTCTGGGGCACCGCTGAGCTGTTCTGGCTGGCGTTCAGGCTGGACCAGACGTTGATGACCTCATTCCGGGTCAGGGAATCGTCGGTGAGCTGCTCCTGGCTCAGCGCCCCGAAGCTGGGATGGCCCAGCAGCAGGCCGGTGTCGATGATGGCAATGCGCATCCCCTTGCCGGTGTAGCCCGTTTCATTGGCCGTATCCGCACCGATCATGCCGGTGGCGTTGCCCGTCTGGGGGTAGAGCTGGTCATCCGTCTCGGGAATGTGGAACATGGGAGCCACATAGACCCGGTCCACTTCGGGTAGCTGGGCGATCAGCTCCTTGTTCTCGTAGCTGGTAGTGACGGACAGGCCCGTGGTGGCCACGGTGTAGGTATAGCCGAACTCTACCTTGGCCCCATCTCCCACCGTCTCCAGGATCTGCTCCTTCAGCTCATTCAGGGCGGCCTCCTGCCGGGCCTCATAGGACTGCACGCCGGAGGTGTTGTCGGCGATCTCGCCCGCGGAGTAGCCCTGGGCCAACAGGGAGGGATGCTCCAGCTCCACGATAAAGGTCACCTGGTCGCCCGCCTCCGGTTCGCTGTTCGCACCGGTGTGGGCCGGGCGGTCCTCACCGGACTCCAGTCCCGCTTCGGTGACCTCGCCCGTCCCCTCGGTGAGGGTGCCGGAGATGGCGAGCCCATCGGCGCCGGTGCCGGGGGTGCTGGCCGCGCCCCCCTGGTCAGGCAGACGCAGCCCGCCCACGGACGATTGACCGTCCTGGAGGGCAAAACCGGGCCGGTGCGCCTGCGTCTGCTCCGTCTGCGTCTCTTCTGCCAGCGCCTGTTCTGGCTGGGCCGCCAACGCCGCCGGCGCCAGGGAGGCGAGTATGCTCAGCGCCAGCAACAGGGCCAGCGCCCGCTTCTTCATCTGTTTCATCATTGCTTATCTCCCTTCTTACGCACCCTCGGCAAAACGGAACACCATGGCCGCGATGTGGGCCCGGGTGGCGGTATCCTGGGGCATGATCATGGAGTTGGATCCGCCCTGTACGATCCCCTCCGCCACGGCCCAGGACAGAGCCCGACCAGCCCAGCCGCTAATCTGGCCGGCATCCGGATGGGCGGACAGGTCAGTCTGGGCAGAGGTGTCCCGTCCGGAGAACTGGGCGTACCGGTACAGGAAGGCCGCCAGCTGCTCCCGGGTGATCAACTCACTGGGGCCGAAAGTGCCCGCGCCGACCCCCTGAGCGATGTTGTTCTGGAAGGCCCAGAGCACCGCGTCGTGATAGAATGCGTTCTCCGCCACGTCGGAGAAAGGCATATCTCCCTGCACCTGGGGCGAGCCGGCATAGCGGTACAGGATGGTGATGAGCATGCCCCGGGTGCTCCCCGTGCCGGGAGAGAAGGTGGTGGCGGTGGTGCCTACCATCAGCCCGTTCTCCACCATGTAGTCCACCGCCTCATGGTACCAGAGGCCGGCGTCCACATCGGTAAATCCGACAGAGGGGCAGTCGGGGCCGCCGTCACACTCCGTGTCGTCCTCCGGCGGCTGGGACGGGGTGACCGGAGGCAGTACAGGCGCCCCAGGACCAGGCGCCCCAGGATTGGAGGGGGTGGGCGTGGGCTCCGGAGAAGTTGTAGGCTCCGGAGAAGGCGTGGCCGTAGGTGTGGGAGTGGGCGCGGTGGAGCCGTCCACCACCGTCACGCTGGCCGAAGCGGATGGGCTTCCGGAAACGCCGGTCACATAGCTCTCGCTGCCCAGTGCCACCGTCGCGGTTCCCGCGCCGCTGGCCGTGAATTCCACGGTGAAGATGGTTCCCTGGGTGCAGGGATCTTCTGCGGCAAAGGCCAGCGCCACGCGGCCGGCGGTGTCCCCGTTGGCCTCGTACACCAGCTGACCGCTGCCACTGGTCCAGGCCTCCCCCGGCTGGGTGCCCGCGTATTCCAGGGCGGCGCTGGGGTAGGTCAGCACCAGCTTACCGTCGGCAAGAGGCTGGTTGGCGGAAATATGTACCTCCACGGTGTCCCCCACCTGCGCCTGGGCCGGAGCGCTCAGCGTCACAGGGGGCGCGCTCTGAGCGGACAGGGCGATGGGCAGGCAGCAGACCAGCAGCACCGCTGCCAGCACTGCGGCCAGGCCGCTTACTTTGAGTTTCTGTTTCAAGAGACATACCCTCCTTATTGATATAAATCAGATCTTGTGGGATGGAAGTTCTTTTTCCTCGCCAGGCAGGGGCCAGGGCAGGGCGCTTCAAGCAGTGGCGAAGAAGAAGGAATTTTTAGCTTTGATTATATCATGGTGTCAGGGGGCATACAAGGCGGCAAAATGGAGAATCTTCAATTTGGAGGCGGGTTTTCCGTTCCGCACCGGTTCAAGAACGAACACTCGATTTTTCTCATACACCTGTACCACAATGCACACATCCTTTCTCTCGATTAGTCCATAAATGAGTATAGCATAGGCACACTTATTTGTCCGCTATTCGGGCGGTTTAAGTTCACCAAACGAGTACATATTTTTTGTATATTAACGCTATATAGAGGTGAGAAGTATGGTTGATGTGGGCAATAAAATTAAAGAATTGCGAGTGGCCCAAAAGATCACTCAAAATGAATTTGCGACAAGGCTTGGCGTAACGAAATCAGCGATATCTTCTTACGAAAATGGGAGCCGCTTGCCCTCCTACGATATTCTCATCAAAATATCTCATATCTTTAAAGTCAGTACAGATTATCTTCTGGGATGTGCGGATGAAAAATCTCAAACAGTGAATGTATCCGGTTTGACCGATAAGCAGATTGCCTCGATCAAAAGTACAATAGACACCTATCGAACCTTCAATGTGATACGAGGGCAGCTTCCCCAAGACATGCAAAAACGACTTGACGAGTTCGTTGAAATGGGAATTTGGAACGGCGGATCTGCAACCCTGGAAGAATAGAGCAAATCCCATGCCAAGTGGTGAAATTTGGCATGGGATTTTACTTTACCAATTGTGGAAGAGGGGAAAATTTCTGCCCCGGCGCGCCTTTACAAGGAAATGACGCTGTGGTACAATACCTCCCGACCGGTCTCCACTCCGGTCCAACCGGCGGGCAGCGAGCCGCGGACGGCCCATGCGTGTAGCTGTCCGGAAGGAACGCCCGCCGCTGTGCCCCACGCAGGCACTCTAAATATGTACTGGAGGTTTTTTTATGCGCAAATATTCCGTCCGCGACCTGACCCTGGCCGCCATTGTGGCGGCGCTGTACGCGGTGATGGGCTATTTCGGCAGCGTCTTCGGGCTGACCTTCGGGCCCGTCCAGTTCCGCTTTGCCGAGGCCCTCACGGTTCTGCCCTTCCTGTATCCGGCCACCGCGCCGGGGCTGGTCGTGGGCTGCCTCATCACCAACCTGCTCTCCCCCTATGGCCCGGTGGACGTCATCTTCGGCACCCTGGCCACCGCCATCGCCGCCTGGCTCACCACGAAGATGACCAGGTGGTATCTGGCCGCCCTGCCCCCCATTCTGGTGAACCTGGTCATCCTGACCCCCATGTGGGCCTGGGCCGAGGCGGGGGCCTTCAACCAGGCTTTCCTGATGAGCTTGGGCTGGAACGCCGCCACCTTTGTGCTGACGGAGAGCATGGTGTGCTATGTGCTGGGCACCGTTCTGCTGAAGGTGCTCCCCGTCCTTCCGGGGCTCAAGCCCGCCCAGCGGCAGGTAGCGTGAGACGAGTTGTATTGAAGAGAATGCAAAAACGCGCCGGATGGTGGAGCATCCGGCGCGTTTTTATGTCCAGGCCCCCGCCAGGGCGGCGGCGGCCCCCTCCAGCTCCTGCTGGGTCAGCCCTGCGTAGCCCAGCACCACCGTGGCGGGGACGGGGGGGGCGGCGTGGCAGTACCGGCTGAGGGGGTGCACCCGCACGGAAACCGCTGCCGCCCGCTCCACCAGTTCCGGTTCAGAGAGCCGGGGCAGGGTGAGCAGAAAGTGCAGCCCCGCCCCCTGCCCGGAGAGTTTTACCCCGGGGATGGCGGCCAGGGCCTGGGTGAAGGCGGCGCACTTGCGCCGGTACAGACTGCCCACCCGGCGCAGGTGCCGGCCGTACAGGCCCTGGACCAGGAAGCGGCGCAGGGCCTCCTGCTCGAAGCGGGAGACGGTGCAGGCGGTGTGGGAGAAGACCTTCCGGTACCGCTCCAACAGGGCGGGGGGGAGGATCAGGTAGGCCACCCGGATGGAGGGGGCGATGGACCGGGAAAAGGTGCCCAGATACACCACACGGCCCACCCGGTCCAGCCCCTGCATGGCGGGGATGGGGCGGGAGGCGTAGCGGAACTCGCTGTCGTAGTCGTCCTCGATGAGGTAGCGCTCCGGCCCGCCGTAGGCCCAGCTTAGCAGCCGGATACGCCGGCCCACGGGCATGGTCACCCCAGAGGGGAACTGATGAGAGGGGGTGACGTAGGCCAGGGCCGCGCCGCTTTTCTCCAGCGCCTCCGGGTCCATGCCCCAGGCGTCCACGGGGATGGGGACGGCCCTCCGGCCGTTGCGGGCCACGGCGGCGTAGGCCGTGGGATAGCCCGGGTCCTCTAAGGCCACGGCGTTGTGTCCGGGCAGCAGCTGAAGCAGGGTGGACAGCAGGTACTCCACTCCAGCCCCTACCACCACCTGTTCTGGGGCGCAGTGCACCCCCCGGTACTGGCCCAGCAGGTCGGCCAGAGCCGCCCGAAAGGGCAGGTCCCCCTGGGGATGGCCCCGCTGGAGCAGGTCGGGGTTTTCGTACACCGCTTCCTTGGTGATGCGGGCCCAGGAGGAGAAGGGGAACAGGGAGGTGTCCACCGCCGAGGTGGAGCAGTCGAATTTCCATTTGGGGGGTGCCGGAGGGGGCGGCGGCACGTCGGCGGCGGGGTCTGGGGTGAGGGGCAGCAGGTCGGCCACCACGTAGCCGCTGCGGGGGTGGGAGACCAGGTAGCCCTCGGCGGTGAGCAGGGAGTAGGCGGTTTCCACTGTGCTCATGCTCACCCCCAGCAGGGCGCACAGCTGCCGCTTGGAGGGCATCCGGCCTCCCGGGGCGGGGCGGCCCTGGCGGATCTCCCCCACCAGATGGCGGTACAGCTGCTCATATAAGGGCAGTCCGTCTTGAAATACCGGCAAAGTGATGGAGCTTTCCATAAAAGCATCCTCCAATCTGACCACATAAAAAATATGAAAACTGAGTATTTTTATCATGTCAGTTTTTCGTATAATAGCATCAGAACAAATCCCTGTCAACCGACGGACGGAGAGAAGGAGCTGAGTGGGATGGACGGATCAAAACAGCATGCGGTGCTGGTGAAGCTGTGCACAGCGGCCCTGATGACGGCCATTGTATTTGCGGGCAACTATCTGCGCATCACCCTGCCGGTGGCGGTGGGCGGCGTGACGGCGTTCACCCTGGCCAATATCCTGTGCGCCCTGTCCGGGCTGTTGCTGGGTCCCTGGTGGGGCTTTCTGGCTGCCGGCCTGGGTTCTTTCCTGTACGACCTGACCAACCCCAACTATGTAGCGGAGGCCCCCATCACCTTGGTGACGAAGGGGATGTACGGCCTGGTGGCCGGGGCGGTGTTCTGCTTCTTCTTTGTGCGCCTGCTGAAAAAAGGCCGTGACAGCTACCCCGCCATGGTGGTGGCCACGGCCTGCGCGGCGGTGGGCTATCTGGTGATTTATTCCGTCAAGAACTTTTTCTACAACGGGATGTTCATCGAGGGGTATACCACCGCGGTTCAGTGCTGGGCGGTGGTGGTGGCCAAACTGCCGGCCACAGTGGTCAACGGCGTGCTGGCGGTCATTTTCGCCCCCATCCTGGGGGTGGCGCTGCAAAAGGCCCTGCGGGCGGCCCACC
Organism: Candidatus Enterenecus stercoripullorum; assembly: GCA_018716015.1. GTDB lineage: Bacteria > Bacillota > Clostridia > Oscillospirales > Oscillospiraceae > Enterenecus > Enterenecus stercoripullorum. Next base: position 21,890 of record DVKM01000077.1, read on the forward strand.
TGGAACGGGTGCTGGCCTGAACATACGGAAAAGAAATGGCAGCGCCCCGGGGGTGACCCGGGGCGCTGCTGGTTTGTTTGGGGGGGTTACTCCCAAGCCACCAACCTCTGTGCCGCACCAGGCGTCTGCCTGGGTGCGGAAGTCTGCCGAAGGCACGTCTGCACAAGGCCGGAGGCCGTCAGGGGAACCGGCGTACCGTCCTGTCTCGGACGCCGGAAAGAGAGGGATGCAGTTTAACTGAGTGGGGGGTATCCAGGGGGTCCTCCCCCTGGACACGCTCTTTGGGTACTTTCTCTGGTGTAAGAGAAGGTATCTCGTCTGCCGGGACGAGACCCGGCGACCTTCCCCTTCGGGGGGTGGGGGTGGAATCCTCAAGCATTCCCGTCGATGCGAGAATCGGCGACCTCGATCCCACCCGCTGGGATGGGGACCAATCCTGTCGAAATGGACAAAAAAGAAACCCGCCGTCAGGGATTTTCCCTGACGGCGAATTTTGATGGATTTTGTGAATCTGCAAGTGGAGGTACCGCGATAGAAGCAAAAAAAGAGAACTAACGTCTGCCGCCGCCCCTTCCTCCGCCGAAGCCGCCCCTGCCTCCTCCGCCAAAGGAGCGTCCGCCGCCAAAACCGCCCCGGGGACGGCCGCCTCCGCCAAAGGGCCGTCCGCCCCCAAAGGAGCCGCCGGGACGCCGGCCGCCGCCCCCGAAGGGCCGACCGCCGCCAAAACCGCCGGGCCGAGGGCCGGGACCAGGCCGGGGGCCGGGGCCAA